>NZ_CVTX01000150.1:37811-154170 GCF_900005715.1 Pseudomonas sp. 34 E 7 | reverse complement strand
CGAAACCTTCCCGCGCCTGAGCTACCGGGGGGGTGGCTTGCCCGACCTGGATCGCCTGCCGTACTTCCCGGAAGTGGCCATCGAGATCCTCGAGCAGTACGACAAGGTCGTGTGCGCCGGTGTCGTGGAGCCCATCAGTTATTTCGGCTACGAAGGTATCCCGTCGCGGCTGGCTGAGCGTGAGCGTCTGCTGTCGCTGGCCGAAGTGGGCGACGATGTGGCCGGGGCGCTGACCGCGCTGGCCGATGCGCTGGACGCGCCTGCCTACATACCGACGCCGCAGGACATCCAGCTGCCGCCGGGCGAGGCCGCGTTGAGCCCGCAGTCGGTGGGGCAAGTATTGGCCGCCGCGCTGCCGGACGACTGCATTGTCTCGGTCGAGGGCGGCACCTGCGGCTATCCGTTTTTCACCGCCTCTGCCCGTGCCGCGCGGCACCGTGTACTGACCAATACCGGTGGCGCGATCGGCCAGGGTATTCCGGTGGGGTTTGGCGCGGCCCTGGCTGAGCGTGGCAACCGGGTGTTCTGCCTGCAATCGGACGGCAGCGCCCAGTACACCATCCAGACCCTGTGGAGCATCGCCCGCGAGCAGTTGCCGGTGGTGATCCTGATTGCCGCCAACCACCGCTACGCAATCTTGCAGAACGAACTGCGCCGTTTCGGCATGACCGAGCTCGACCCGCAGTCGCTCAAGCTGACCGTGCTCGACACTCCGCGCATCGACTGGAAGGCCCTGGCCAAAGGCTATGGCGTGCCGTCCTGCACCGTACACACCAATGCCGAACTGCAACGGGCGCTGGCCAATGCCGCCGCCGATGCCGGGCCTTGCCTGATCGAAATGGCGCTTTGAAGGAGTCGACCATGAACCAGCTCCCATTATTACCTGCCGTCCAGGCGTTCCTGGACCAGCCCGGTCGCCTGTTCATCGGCGGTACCTGGCAGGACGCCGCCAGCGGTCGCCGCTTTGCGGTGGAAAACCCGGCCACTGAACAGACCCTGACCGAAGTCGCCCAAGGCGATGAGCGCGATGTGAATGCCGCCGTTGCGGCCGCCCGTGCAGCGTTTACCGGCGCCTGGGCCTTCCAGTCACCGGCGCAGCGCGGCCTGTTGCTGTTTCGCCTCGCCGATCTGTTGGACCAGCACCGCGAGGAGCTGGCGCAACTGATCACCCTGGAGAACGGCAAGCCGATCGCCAACGCACGGGGTGAAGCGGCCAGCGCGGCCAACATCATTCGCTACTTCGCCGGCTGGCCCAGCAAGATCGAAGGCAGCACGCTGCCCGTCTCGCCGGCCAGCGGCGCGCCGATGCTCAACTACACGTTGCGTGAACCGGTCGGTGTCTGCGCGTTGATCGTGCCGTGGAACTTCCCGTTGACCATGTGCGTGTGGAAGCTCGGCCCGGCGCTGGCCACCGGTTGCGTGGCGGTGCTCAAGCCCGCCGAGCAGACGCCGTTGGTGGCGATTCGCCTGGTGCAACTGATCGAGGCCGCCGGTTTCCCCGCCGGCGTGGTCAACCTGATCACCGGCCTGGGCGCCGACACCGGCGCACCGCTGGCACAGCACCCGGACGTGGACAAGATCGCCTTTACCGGCTCGACCCAGGTCGGTCGGCTGATCGCCCAGGCGGCCACCGGCAACATGAAAAAGGTTTCGCTGGAGCTGGGCGGCAAGTCACCGAACATCATCCTGCCCGACGCCGACATCGTACGCGCCGCCAAGGGTGCGGCCGACGGGATTTTCTACAACCAGGGCCAGGTGTGTACGGCCGGCTCGCGCCTGTATGTGCACGACAGTGTGCTCGACCAGGTGCTTGAAGAACTGCAGCGCCACGCCGCCGCCTATGTGCTCGGCAATGGCCTGGACCCGGCCAACAGCATGGGCCCGCTGGTATCCGGCCGGCAGTTGAACACGGTCAAGGGCTACCTGCAGCGGGGCCAGGAAGAGGGCGCCGAGCTGATCTGCGGCGGTGGCCGTCCTGAGCACCTTGAGCGCGGTCACTTCATTGAACCCAGCGTGTTCCTGGACCGTGCCGAGCGGGCCTGCGTGGCCCGCGAAGAAATCTTCGGCCCGGTGCTGACCGTGATGAGCTGGAGCGAGATCGACGACCTGGTGCTGCGCGCCAACGACTCGCCCTATGGCCTCGCCGCCGGCCTGTGGACCCGTGACCTGCGTTCGGCGCACCGCGTGGCCGCGCAGCTCAAGGCCGGCTCGGTGTGGATCAACTGTTGGAACGTGGTCGATCCGGCGTCGCCGTTCGGCGGTTACAAGCAGTCCGGCTGGGGCCGGGAAATGGGCAAGAACGTGATTGACGCCTACACCGAAACCAAAAGCGTCTTCGTCGATCTGGCCTGAATCGAATAATCACAAGAGGAAATGGCAATGGATCTGGAATTGAAAGGCCGCGTGGCAATCGTCACCGGTGGCGGCATGGGTATCGGCAAGGAAGTCGCACGCTTTCTCTCCGAGGAAGGCTGCAAGGTGGTGATCTGCGCGCGGCGCATGGCGTTCCTGCAACTGGCCGCCGAAGAGATCACCGCACAGACCGGCAATGAAGTGCTGCCGCTGTTCTGTGACACCAATGACATGAAGGCCGTGTCCGAGATGGTCGATGCGGCGTACAAGCATTTCGGCCGTATCGACATCCTGGTCAACGGTGCTGCCGCGCCATCCGGCGTGGTGCGCAATGACATCGAACACGCTGGCGACGATGAGTTGCTGTCGGACCTCAACACCAAGGTGATCGGCTACTTCCGCTGCGCCAAGGCCGTGACCCCACACATGAAGGCGGCCGGCTTCGGGCGCATCATCAACATCGGCGGGCTCACCGGGCGCAGCAGCAAAGTGCTGTCGGGCATGCGCAACCTGGCGATTGCCCACATGACCAAAACCCTGTCCGACCAGCTCGGCCCGTCGGGCATCACGGTCAACCTGATTCACCCAGGCGTGGTGGATACCCCGCATATCCAGGAGCTGTACGACCGCGAAGCGGTCAAGCAGGGCAAGACCGCGGAACAGGTCGAGCAGGCCTACATCGACGCAACGCCGATTCGCCGCACCCTGGCGCCGATTGAAATGGGCTGGTTGATCGGCTTCCTGGCGTCGCCGAAGGCCGGCGCGGTAACCGGTGAGTCCATCGGCATCGACGGTGGTTTGACGCGTGGCATCTATATCTGAGGAGTATCAGAGATGAGTAACGGAACCCTTTTGGTCGCCACTGTCGGGCAAGCGGTGATTCGCAGCGCCGACGATGGCAAGACCTGGCACCGTCTGGGCCTGGGGCAGGACCTTGAGTTCGATGCGATCACCCGGTCCCTGAGTGTGCATCCCGACACGCCGGAGCGGATCTACGCCGGTACCGACGTGGGCTTGTGTGTCAGCCAGGACACCGGCGGGCATTGGCAGCGCATCGATTCGCCGTTCAACGGGCAGACCGTGTGGAAGGTAGCGGTCGACCCACAGGACGCCCAGCGGATTTTCGTCGGCACCGGCGCGCCGTCGCGTGCCGTGTTGTGGCGCACCCTGGACGGTGGCCTGAGCTGGGATCGCGCTCCGGTGGAGATCCCGGAGTTCTGCGACGGCGTCAGCCGTCCCCGCTTGCTGGCCTTCGCCTATGACCCCACCGACCGCAACCAACTGTGGTTCGGCCTGGAAGAGGGTGGGCTGTTTCACTCCCGTGACGGCGGTGACAGCTGGACCCGCGTCGACGACCGGCTGCTGTGGGACTACAACTCGGACATCCACAACATTGTGGTACTGCCCAATCACGGTGAAAAAGTCATCGTGGTGGTTTGCGTCAATGCGGTTTACCGCAGCCTGGACGAGGGGCTGACCTGGACCGGCATTGTCGGTCGCGAAGCCTTCGGCCTGTATTACCTGCGCGCCATGAACGCGCCGCTGGGCACGGAAAACGAGCTGTACCTGAGTATTTCCGATGGTACGCCGGGCACCACCAGCAAGATCCTGATATCCCGTGACGCTGCACTCACGTGGACCGTGCTGCCCCTGCCGCAACAACCCAACTCCTGCGTTTGGGCGATTGCCTTCAACCCGGCCAACCCGCGCCAGATCGTGGCGGGCACCAAGTATGGGCATTTGTTCACCTCCGACAATGGCGGGGATAGCTGGCAGAAGCACTGGCGCGAATTCAGCGAGATCGCAGATGTGCTCTGGACGCCTGCCGTGGCGCAGATCAAGGCCGGGCATCAATCCATCGTCAAGAAGAACTGAGGTAATCAGTGATGAAAGTCAAAATCCTTCGGACTCACTTATCGCTATTTGTGAGTGATCCTGATGTGTCGGCACTGTGGTACGCCGACATCCTGGGCATGCACGAAAGTGCCCGGGGCGAAAGTTGGGTCATGATGGCATTTGGCACCAAGCATCACGACATCGCCTTGATTCGTGCAGAACCGGGCGCCCACCAGGGCGGCCTGGGCCTGCAGCACTACGGATTGGAAATCGAAGGTGACATGACCACCTTGCGCCAGCTCTACGGCATGTTGCTGAAGAAGGGGGTGGAGGTGGTGAAAATTACCGATCATGAAATCGGCAACGGCCTGTATTTCAACGACCCCGATTGCAATCGCATGGAATTCTTTCTCGAGACCGAGCATGACGATGCGTGCGGCAAGGCCCGCTTCAAGGCCGCCCGTGCGCCGAGTCGCAACATCACGCTTGATCCCCTTGACCCGATTTGAACCGAGGTTCACCTGATGAAAACCGCGAATTTCGCCAGCTATCACATCCGCAAATGGTACAGCTTCGTCGAAGAAACCCTGGCTAACGAAAGTGGCCAGTTGGCCGATGGCGAACCGGTGTTCAAATACGCCGTGGCCGCCGTGATCGCCAACCCGTACGCCGGCCGTTACAGTGAAGACCTTGCGCAATTGATCGAGCCGTCGCCGCTGCTGGGCGAAGAGTTTGGCCGGCGCATTCAGGCCCTGGCCGGTGCCCGCAAGATCGAAAGCTACGGCAAGGCTATCCTGGTAGGTAGCGCGGGTGAGTACGAGCACGGCAACGCGTTCCTCACCAACCCGGCCGCCGACCCGATCCGCGTTGCCCTGGGCGGTGGCAAGTCGTGGGTGCCGTCCACCGGCAAGCGTGGCGGCCCGGGTTCGACCATCGACGTGCCGCTGGCGCACAAGGATGCACTTTACGTGCGCTCGCACTACGACACGTTCTCGGTGACATTCGGCGACGGCCCCTCGCCGGATGAGCTCGTCGTGATCTGGGCTTTCGCCACGCGTGGACGTCTGCATGCACGCTTGGGCGGGCTGAAAGTAGAAGATGTAAAGGGCCTTGACGGCTTGCACTGATAAAAGCACAGCAATTGTAGGAGCGAGCTTGCTCGCGAAGAACCCACAGGCGCCGCGTTCGCTCAGCAAGAACGCGTTATCGTTGAAGTTTTTCGCGAGCAAGCTCGCTCCTACGCGGTGCCGGAACCAAACCACAACAAGAAAGCGGTGAATAGCGATGAAGCAGGAGAAAACCCAGGTTGTCATCGTGGGCGGTGGCCCCAACGGCATTACGGCCGCGCACTACATGGGAATGTACGGTATCGACTGCATCGTCCTTGAACTGGCCGATGGCATACTGCCTTATCCGCGTGCCGTGGGCATGGACGATGAGGCATTGCGTGTGTTGCAGGGCATCGGTATCGCCGAACTGGCGGTACGCGACATGATTTGCGATGTGCCGCTGCGCTACTACAACGCGCGCGGCGTGTGTTTTGCCGAGGTCAAGCCAAGTGCTGCGCAATACGGCTGGCCGATGCGCAATATTTTCATGCAGCAACTGCTCGAAGGCACCTTGCGCGAAAACCTTGGGCAGCACGCCAGTGTCGAGTTGCGCCAGGGGCATGAACTGCTTGAACTTGAGCAGGACGGGCAGGGCGTGACGCTGCAGGTACGCGGCGCCGACGGCGAGCTCTACCAGCTCCAGGCCGACTATGCGATCGGTGCCGACGGCGGCCGCTCCACCGTGCGTAAAAAACTCGGCATTGAACTGCTGGGGTTGACCCATCCACGCAAATGGGTAGTGGTCGATACCGCCAACGACACGCTGGACGCACCTTATACAGCCCTGCATGCCGACCCGCAGCGGCCCTTCGTGTGCATCTACTTGCCTTACCAGCAGCGGCGCTGGGAGTTCATGCTGATGGAAGGCGAGGACGAAGCGAAAATGTGCGAAGAGGCGACGATTCGCAAGCTGATCCACGGGCATATCGGCGACGCCGTCGACCAACTCAACGTCATTCGCATTCGTGCCTATACGCACCACTCGCGCGTCGCGGCGCGCTTTGTCGAAGGGCGTGTGGCACTGGTGGGTGATGCGGCGCATATTTCCCCGCCCTGGGCCGGGCAAGGCCTCAATTCCGGCCTGCGCGACGTGGCCAACGTGGCCTGGAAGCTCGCCGCGATCATCCAGGGCCGGGCGGCGCCATCGATCCTGGCCAGTTACGACCAGGAGCGACGTGGCCACGCCACCGAACTGGTCGCCCTGGCCGACAATATGGGTGCTGTCCTTGGCTTGACCAACCCGCTGATGGCCGGCGTGCGCGACTGGCTGTTCCAGGCCGTCAACAGCGTCGACAATCTGCGCTCGCACTTGCTGGAGTTCAAATTCAAACCCAAGGCGACCATCACCAAGGGGCTGGTCTATCACGAGCGGGCCGAATTGCGTGAGGATGACCTGGTCGGGCAACTGTTCATCCAGCCCAATATCGAAGACGCCCAGGGCCAGCGCCGGCGCCTGGACGAAGTCCTCGGCAACGGCTATGCCGTGCTGGGTTATCGAGTGAACCCGCGCGCACACCTCAGCGAACCGATGGCCGAGTATTGGGCTCGTTGGGGCACGCGTTTCATCCAGGTCAATCGGTCGCGCAGCGGCGTGGGGCGTAACCAGCCGCTGACGGCCAACGACGCCGTGAGTGTGGAGGACGTGGATAACCGCTTGGGCGAATGGTTCTCCAAGGTGCGTGACTGCATCGTGGTGGTGCGTCCGGACCGTTTTGTCGCGGCGATTACCACCCCGGAGCGGCTTGATGGGGTACTGCGCAAGCTGGCGGAGCAACTGTCATGAGCGGCGCCAACGCGTTGCTCGTTGAACTGGACGAGGCCTTGCGCAGCGTCCAGCCCATTGCTCCTTTGGCGCCCGAAGCGCTGGACCGGCTGGAAGGCTACGGTCTGCAGCGCCAGGGGCTCGTGCGGCGCCAGGCCGGCGGCGAACGGTTGAGCGGCTGGAAGGTCGCCTTTGCCGGCCGTGCGGCGCAAGCACGCTTCGGCCTCGACGAACCGGTGTACGGCGGCCTCACCACGGTCATGCAGGTCGAGCCGGGCAGTGCGGTGTCACTTGGGCGGTTGATCCAGCCCAAGCTTGAGATCGAACTGGCGTTCGTCTTCGGGCGCGCGCTGGAACCGGGCGACTACGCGGATGAGGAGATTCTTGCGGCCATCGCCCAAGTGGCGCCGGCGTTCGAAATCGCCGACTGCCGCTGGCAAGGCTGGCGTTTCGGGCTTGGCGCGTTCCTGGCCGATAACGCCGCCGCCGCACTTTACTGTGTAGGACCGCATGTGCCGTTCGACCCTGTGCGGCATGCCTGCGTGGCGTATCACCTGGAACATGAGGGTGTGTATCTGGGGAGCGGCGATACCCTGGACCGAGAAGACACGCCCCTGTTCAACCTGTGCTGGCTGGTGCGACGCCTGCTGGCCGATGGTCATCGCGTGGAGGCCGGGCAGGTGGTGCTCTCCGGTGCGCTACTGGCGCCGATGGATATTCAACCGGGCACTTATCATCTGCACATGCTTGGCACGGAACTGGCTTTGGTTTTCCAGGCGGGCGTTGTGCCTGTCTAACGCCAACCAATGTCACGGACGACTGAGCCCCTTCGGGCCAATAGCAATAACCCGGCGGCCGAGGAGTGACGAATATGCTCGCTGAAGTCCGAACCTTCAATGACTCCCAACAGCACGCCGGCTCGATCCATGGCTGGCAGCAGGTGTATGACCAGCTCGGTCGTGGCTGCCTGACCAGTGAGCTGCGGCAGCTGTCCGGCGATCGCTTCCAGATCTTCCAGGAGGTGCTGGACAAGCGCGTGGTGCAGCATGGCCGCTCGCCCCAGGGCCGCTTGTGCGCAGCCATGTCACTGGGCAACCCTCCGGTGGTCCAGGGGCAGCGGGTAAGTGCGCAGAGCGTGGTGCTGCTGCGTGATGCCGAAGAGTTCGTATTGCATGCGCCGGAAGGCACGCATTTTTTCGCGTTCAACGTCGATGCCGTGCGTTTCGCCAAGCTGGCGGCCTTCGAGTTATCCAATGAGCAACTCAAGCGTTTGACCAGCGTGCCCGCGCTTAACGTGGATGAAACGTTACTGCTGCGCATTCGTCAGCGCATTCACCCCTTGTTTCGTCACTTTCTGCAACACGCGGACGCCATCAGCCCGGCGTCGGAAAAAATCCTCGAAGACGAGCTGCTTGGTGCGTTCCTCGACCTGTTCAGTCACGCCAGCGATGAAGTCCGTTGCCGGCGTGGCAATTTTGCCGTCAGCGCCTATCTGGTCAGGCGCAGCCAGGAATTGATCATCGCCAGTGGCGATACCCCGTTGAGCATCCTGGACCTGTGCGAGCAGTTGCGTGTCAGTCGCAGGACGCTGCAGAACAGTTTTCAGGCGGTAACCGGCATGCGGCCGGTTGAATACTTGCGCAATTTGCGCCTCAACGCGGTCAGGCGACGCCTGATCGAAACCTGCCCGAGCCAGAAAAACGTCGGAGATATCGCCGTGGCCATGGGCTTTTTTCACCTGAGCCATTTCGCCACGCATTACCGCGAGCTGTTCGGTGAATCGCCCTCCGAAACGCGCAGGTCACCGCGCTGAATCACGCCAGGCCTGGGTCCACGCGCTTGCCGATATCCTTGAGCCGCGCCAGTTGGTCGATCATCGAGGGGGCTTCATCCAGGCAACTGACGAAGGTCCACAGGTAGGTCATCACCGCATAGATATGCCCGGCTTTCACCGCCGGCGCCAAGGCCAGTTGGGTGATCGCGACCACGAACAGCAGCGCCGCCAGAATGCCGATGGACAGGAAAGCCACGGCTTCACGATCCGATAGCCAGATGCGCAGCCGCGACAGCACCTGATAGTGGCGGTGCAAGGTGTGCGCACCGACCGTTTCCACCAGGCCGATTTCCTTTTCCAGTCGATTGTTCAGGCGTTCATGCAGGCGTTGATTGCGTCGCGCAAAACCCGGCATGAGCGTGACGCACAGCAGCAGCGCCAGCAGACAGGCCAGGCCGACCCAGGGCTCGATCACCAGCAGCATGCCCGCCGCCCCGACGATTGACACCAGCGCGGTGGCGATTGTCGGCACGTGCTTTTCAAAAAAGTCGACGAAGTCCCGTGCCAGCACGACCCGCGCCGCCGCCTTGGAGGTGCTGTGGCGCTGCAGGCGCTGGTTGAGAATCACCGGCACTGCAAGGTCGGCGTAGATGCGCGTAAAGGTCCGCGTGTCCAGCGCCCGCCGCGCCGCGCCGACTACCCAGAAGCCAAGGACCACGGCGGCATACCACAATGCACTGGCGGCATCGCCGCGGATGATCGAGTCCACGGCAAACCCGGCGAACAGCGGGTAGGCCAGCAACAGCGCATTTTCCAGTGCGACAAGCGACAAGGTGCCGAACAATTTACCGGGGTAGGCCCGGGCGATGGCCTTGAGCGTCTGGCTGGCGGATTGCTGCCCCAGCTTTTTACTTTCTTCGAGCAGAATCGGCGGTGTTACGGATGCCATGGTGCACCTGTGGCGCGCGTTGCGCGTTGATCATCGTCGCGGGAGATGCCCAGGCGATAACGCGCTTCATCGGTCATCAACAACAGATCGGTCTGGACTTCTTCGATAATGATTTCCAGGGTGATCAGGATGCAAATGGCCGGCGCCATCAACAGCCAGTGATAATAGGACTGAGTGATCAACGACGCACAGACGCCCACCAGCCACAGCGCCAGGACACACGACGGCGCATGCCGCTGCAATGGAATCCAGAAACGCTGCAACTTTCTGAGTTTGAACGTATAGAGCATCAATGACGCTTCCAGTTGTTTAAGGGTAATAGTGTTGCGAGCTGAATGCATTGTAGGCATAACAGTTATCCACGCTAGAGCGTTAAACAAGGGAGCCGGGCGTTACACAGTGCGGTTATTCGCTGCCTGGCGTTCCAGTTCAGGCAGCGTTTTATTGAGCCAGGCGAGATTGACTGCTTCGACTTCCACCCAGTCACCCGGGCTTGGTACTCCTTCGCAACTCATGAAAGCGATACAACGTCCGTGTATGTCCAGTAAGGCAAAGTGGCGATATTTAGTTGCTCTTTTGAATAGGGAAATACACAGGCGCATGCCATCACCTTGGTGAGTGCTGATAAAGCAAACCTCGCTCTACGGTTGTCAGGATTGGATAGTCAAATGGGTGCCGTTGGCCAACTGAGTTCAAATAACGTGCCGCCATGTACAAGTGTTCGACAGGCCACGGCGCCGCCATGGGCCAGTGCAATCGAACGCACCACGGCAAGGCCAAGGCCACTGCCGCCCTGGGCCCGGGAACGCGAACTGTCGCCGCGTTGAAACGCATCGAAAATAAGCTCGGCGAACGGTTCGGCGACCCCCGGCCCCTCATCCGCAACCCTGAGGAAATGACCGCGCTCGTCACTGCCGAGCTGGACGCTGACCTTGCCCGGCGTGGCATGCCGGCGCACGTTGTCCAGCAGCGCGAGCAATGCCTGGCGAATGCGGGCAGGGTCGCAGTTCACGGGGCCTTTGCGCAGGTCCAGCAGCAGCACGAACCCGGCAGCGTTCAGGCTGGGTTCGAACAACCGCGCTTCGGCCTCCAGCGCATCGGACAACTCGACTTGCCGGATTTCAAGTTTCAGGTAGCCGTTATCCCCCATGCCCACGACACGTAAGTCTTCGACCATGCGGGTCAAGCCTTCGACCTGGCTCAGCAGGCTGTAGAACTGCGCGGTGTCCGGCTCGAATACGCCCTCGGCCAACCCCTGCAAACGGCCACGCAGGATGGTCAGCGGGGTGCGCAGTTCATGACCAATCGCGGCGTTCCAGAAGGCTTGTTCTTCGGCCATGCGTTTCAATCGGTTCGCCATGCTATTGAAGTCATTCACCAGCCGGGCGGCTTCGCCCGGAGAAACGTCGGGCGCCACTGCCCGTGCATCCAGGTCGCCGTCAGCCAGGCTGCGCAGACTGGCCGCCACCGAGTTCAGCGGCATGAGAATGCGTCGGGCCAATTTGACGGCCACCGCCACGCCGACGCCCAGGCTGACGCAGGTGATCAAGCCCATCCAGGCCCATTCCACGCCGCTGGGCAGCCATTCATCCGACTCCAGCTCCAACTGCGTCGGCGGCGACAGCGCCCACAGCAACGAATAGAACACGTAGGTACCGACGACCGCGAGTGCGATGACGCAGAGCACCACGGCGGTCATCGACAAGATAATCTGGCGGCTCATGCCGCTGCCGACGTTCATGCCTGGCTCCCGAAGCGGTAACCGACGCCACGGATGCTGGTCGGTACGCCGCGCAGGCCGAGGTCTTCGATCTTGCGGCGCAGCTTGCTGATATGGCTGTCGACCGTGCGCTCCAGGCTGTCGCTCTCGGGGGAGCAGAGCACCAGCAGTTCGGCTCGGCTGAACACGCGACGCGGCGACTTTGCCAACTGCGCGAGCAACCTGAATTCGGTCACCGTCAGCTGCAACGGCTGTTTTCGCGTGCCGATGCGCACGCTCACCTCATGGTTGTCGATGTCGATCTCGAAGGGGTCGACGCGCAGCACACTGTGGCCACCGCCATGCCCCTGGTCGGCGCATCGACGCAGCACGGCCTGGACCCTGGCGATGACTTCCGCCGGGTTGAAGGGTTTGACGATGTAGTCATCGGCGCCTATGCGCAGCCCCATGAGCTTGTCCATGTCCTGATCCTGGGCCGTCAGCATGATCACGGGCGTGTTACCGCGATGACGAACTTCGGCCAGCACCATCCAGCCGTCCAGCTTCGGCATCAGCACATCGAGCAGCAACAGATCGGGCTTGAGCGTCTGATGCAGCTCCAGCGCGCGCCGCCCGTCCTGAGCATGCGCGGTTTTAAAGCCGGCGCGCTTGAGGTAGGCCGAGAGGATGTCGGCAATTTCCGGCTCGTCTTCGGCGATCAGGACCAGTGCCTGGTTGGAGCTCGATGCAAGGAGTGATTCAGTCATGGTGTGCTCGGTCGATGTGCTGGGCGGTGGCTCAATGCTGCAACGGCGCGCAGGCGTTCAGCAACGGATAGGATGATGCCTCGTCAGCATGCACGTTCAGCGTAGGATTTATGGAGAAATGATGGAGGCGCTAAATAATTTTTTCGGCGAGGGCAGGGGACAGGGATTCAGGCGAAGCAGATGCGGTCGTTATAGGCGTTTCGCAGCATTTTGCGTTGGTATTCGCAGGGCGTGGTACTGACCAGTTTCTTGAAGTCGCGCAGGAAGTGCGACTGATCGGAAAAGCCCAGGTCCAGGGCCAGTTCCGAGAACGACACATCGTGTTGGGTATTGAGGGTTTCCAGCGCCGCCTGGCAGCGGATGATCCGGCAGAAGGTCTTGGGCGACAGGCCCGTGTCCTGGCTGAACTGACGATGAATGGTGCGGCTGGTGTAGCCACTGAGGTGTTCCAGCTGTTGGATGCGCAGGTCGCCGCGATGGGCGAGCGCCTGTTGAATGACCATGGCCGTCAACTTCGAGGTCCTGCCCATCAGGCGCGGGATCAGATAGTCGTTGAACAGCTTCATTTGCTCCTGCAACTGCGGGGCCTGGACGATGCTCTCGAAAATGCGCTGAGCAAACGCAGACACCTCCAGCAGGTCCCATTCCCGTTCGGTCAGGTCCTCGGCCATTACGGTGATAAAGCCGGGAATCACCCCCGGCGAAAAGCGCACGCCAAAATAATGATGACCCTGCAGCAACTCCACGCGCTGCGCCACCAACGGCGTGCCGCAAATCCTCACGCTGGGGCGCGTGGGGTCACAGTCGAACACGATGTCCACACAGCCATCCGGAACCGCCAGCAGGTCGGCCGAGTGGGCAACGTCGAAGGCGTAAAAATGCGAGATCGCCGGGTGATCCGAAGGCATTACCGAATAGCGCGATGAATTGAGTACGAACCAGGGTTGTTCGTATGCAGTGTGGTGCTTCAGCGGCGCACACAGGTTGACCATGACCGGACCTTTAAATGGTGTTATGCGCGAATATTCAGGCATTTATCGCGCCAATTCCTGCGCGCGGAATAGATGTCGATGTCCGAAATTTACAATACCGCCCAAGTTCGCCCGCTGATACTCAAGGTCGATAGCGTGGAGCCGCGCCTACCGCGGTGATATCACCTTCAGTCCGAGAATAATTATGTCCATTACTACAAAAATAGACTTCATCTACTTGTCCGAGCAGGACATGATCCGCGCCGGCGTGACCGACATGCTCGCCTGTGTGAACACCATGGAAGAGATGTTCGCGCTGCTGTATAGCGGCGACTATCGCATGGCTGGCCCGAACAACGATTCCCACGGCGCAATGGTGATATTCCCCAAGGAATCGCCGTTCCCGAACATGCCCAAGCCCACCGCTGACCGGCGCATGATGGCGATGCCGGCCTACCTGGGCGGCAGTTTCTGCACCGCAGGCGTCAAATGGTACGGCTCCAATATTGCCAACCGCGACAAGGGCCTGCCCCGCTCGATCCTGATGTTCACCCTCAACGACCCCGACACCGGAGCACCGTTGGCGCATATGTCCGCCAACCTGCTGTCGGCCTATCGCACCGGTGCGATCCCCGGTGTGGGTGCACGCCACCTGGCGCGCAAGGACTCGAAAGTGGTCGGCCTGCTCGGCCCGGGCGTGATGGGCAAGACCACGCTCGCCGCATTCATCGCCGTTTGCCCGTTAATCGATACCTTGAAAATCAAGGGCCGTGGCGAGAAGAGCCTGAATGATTTTCTTGCCTGGGTGAAGGACACCTACCCGCAGATCACCACGATTAAAGTGGTCGACAGCCTCGAAGAGGTGGTCCGTGATTCCGACCTTGTTACTTATTGTAGCTCCGGTGAGACGGGCGACCCCTCAAAGTACCCAATTGTGAAGCGCGAGTGGGTCAAGCCGGGTTGCTTCATGGCGATGCCGGCGGCCTGCTCGCTGGACGAAGGCATGGAGCGCGCCGACGTGCGCAAGGTGCTGGACAACACCGGCCTTTACGAAGCCTGGTTCGAAGAACTGCCCAAGCCTGCGCACCACAACGTGCCGGTGATTGGCGTGCGGTTCATGGACATGATCGCCGAAGGCAAGATGCAGCTCGAGGAGCTTGAAGACATCGGCAAGATCATCGCCGGCGATGCCCGGGGCCGCCGCAACGATGAAGAAATCATCATCATGTCGGTCGGCGGCATGCCGGTCGAAGACGTGGCCTGGGGCACGGTGGTGTACCGCAATGCGATCGAAAGAGGCATCGGCGTGAAGTTGAATCTGTGGGAAACCCCGGAGCTGCGCTGAGCCATTCCCTTTACAACTGACGAGACCTTCGACATGACAAAAATCATCAAGCTCAAGACCGGTTCCCCGTTTGAAGACCAGGCCAGCTATTCGCGCCTGGTGGTGGTGGACAACTGGATCTATGTGTCCAACACCGCCGGCCGCAACCCGCAAACCAAGCTGATCCCCGAAGACATCCTCGAGCAGACGCACCAGGTGTTCGCCAACATCGAGTCGGCCTTGAAGGCAGTCGATGCCAGCCTGGCCGATGTGGTGTGCTCGCGGGTGTTCATCCAGGACCCCAAGGATGTGCCGGCGGTAATGGCCTTGATCGGCGAGAAGTTTCGCGGCGTCGACCCTGCCAGCACCGTCACGTGCCCGCCGCTGGGCTCGACGGTCTACAAGGTGGAACTGGAAGTGACGGCTTATCGCAACGCTTCCAAGGCGCAAGTCGAAGTCATTCGCCTGTCGCAGTAACCCGTTATGCGGCCGTGCGTGTGCGCGGCCGACCTCTATTGCTTATCGAGTCTTGATCATGGCCCCGACGATTGCGCCCGTGAATACGTCCACCGAGTTTCCCACCGCGACCAGCGTCGTCATTATCGGCGGCGGCATCATTGGCCTGACGGCTGCACTGACGCTGGCCGAACGCAATATTCCGGTAGTGGTGCTGGAAAAAGGCCGTATCGCCGGCGAGCAGTCCTCACGCAACCTGGGCTGGGTGCGCAAGACCAGCCGCCACGCGCACGATATTCCGCTGGCCCTGGCCGCAGACCGTTTGTGGGCACAAATGCCTGAGCGAGTGGGCGCGGATGTGGGCTACCGGCAAGAGGGCATCATGTTCGTCGCCCGCAACGACACGCAGCTGGCCATGCATGAAGGCTGGCTCAAGTCGGTCGACCACCTGTCCCTTGATTCTCGGATGCTGAGCAAACGCGAGATCGAACAGTTGGTGCCGGGCGGCGCGGGCAATTGGTCCGGCGGCATCTACACGCCGTCCGACGCGCGTGCGGAGCCGACGCTGGCCAGCAGTGCGATTGCCAAGGCCGCCATGGCCCTGGGCGTGGTCATCATCGAGCAGTGTGCGGTGCGTACGTTGCAGATGTCTGCCGGCAAAGTCAGTGGCGTGGTCACGGAAAAAGGCGAGATCCGCTGCGACCAGGTATTGCTCGCGGGCGGTATGTGGTCGCGGCGCTTCTTGGGTAACCTCGGGGTGTCATTGCCGACCCTGGCCTTGACCTGCTCGGTGTTGCGTACCCACCCGATGGAGGGCCCGACGGAAATTGCCGTGGGCGCTCCGGACTTTTCGTTTCGCAAACACAAGGATGGCGGTTTCATCGTTACTCAGCGAGGCAAGCTGGACGCTTTTCTGACCCTCGATCACCTGTTGCTTGCCAAGCAATACATGCCGCAATTTCGTGCGCAGCGCAGCGTGTTGAACGTGTCGCTGGGCAAGTATTTTTTCAACGACCTGGCGCTGCCCAGGCGTTGGTCGGCCGACAGTGTCAGCCCGTTCGAACGTGTACGCATGCAAGACCCCGCCGCCAACCCGCGGCTCAACAATGATGCGATGAACAACCTCAAGGCGGCCTGGCCGGTATTCGAGCAAGCCCGGATCGCCCAGACCTGGGCAGGCACTATCGACGTGACTCCGGATTCCAACCCGGTAATAGGCCCGGTCGCACAGATTCCCGGGCTGACCGTGGCGACCGGTTTTTCCGGGCACGGCTTTGGTACTTCACCGGCGGCGGGTCACCTGGCGGCGGATATCGTCAGCGGGCACACGCCCATCATCGATCCAAGCCCTTATCGTTTCGACCGTTTCTAAGTCGACCCAGGCCCCTGATGCCACTGTAGGAGCGAGCTTGCTCGCGAAGAACTCAAATGCACCGCGTTCATACAGGATGCCCGCGTTATCGTTGACGTTTTTCGCGAGCAAGCTCGCTCCTACAGGAAAATCTTAACTGTACTTACGGAGCAAACCCATGTCCCCAGACAGCCGCTTTTTCATCAATCGCACCGGCTTGCGTTTGCATTTTCTACGTTGGGGCGATCCGAGCGGCGTGCCGCTGGTGTTGTTGCATGGCTTGCGCGCCTATGCACAGACCTGGGAGTCGCTGGTCGAGGCCTTGGGTGCCGGTTATTGTGTCTACGCGCTCGACCAGCGCGGTCGCGGCCTGAGTGACTGGGGCCCGGCCGCGAGCTATCACACGCAATCCTATGTCGAGGACCTGCAGGACTTCGTCGCTGATGTCGGCTTGCAGCGCTTCGTGTTGCTGGGCCATTCGCTGGGCGGCGCCAATGCCCTTGAGTACGCACGGCAGGCACCGGGACGCTTGATGGGGCTGATCATCGAAGACATCGGCCCCGGGTCGTCGAGCCAGGGCGACGGTGCGGCGCGCATCCGCCGCGAGATGAACCAGACCCCCCTGCGGTTCGACGACTGGCAAGCCGCCCGCGCTTTCTGGCAGGCGTCCCGCCCGGGCTTGTCGGAGCAGGGCCTGGCGTCACGCCTGGCGCATTCGATGAAGGAGAGCGAGGGCGCGATCATTTGGCGCCACGATCAGCAAGGCATCGCCGAGGCGCGCCTGAGCATCGAACCGACGGACTTGTGGCCGGCGGTGCGCGCCCTGGATTGCCCGACCCTGTTTATCCGCGGCGCGCGTTCGGATTTCCTGCCGGCGGCGACGCTGCAAGCGATGCGTGACTGCAATGCACAGGTGCGCACCGCCGAAGTTGCGGATGCCAGCCATTATGTGCATGACGATCAAGGCGAGGTGTTCAACGCGCTGGTCATTGAATTCCTTGAAAGCCTGGCGACGCCGGCCCCGTCAGCGTAGGTATCTATTTACAGCGCTCCTGGTCCAAATGTGGGAGGGGCGGTGCGACGATTCGACTTGCTCCCAATGGCGGCCTCAGAGCCGACCAGGATTTTGAGTCGATCCTGGCTCAAATGTGGGAGGGGGCTTGCTCCCGATGGCGGCCTCAGGGCCGACCAGGATTTTGTGTCGATCCAGGCCCAAATGTGGGAGGGGGCTTGCTCCCGATGGCGGCCTCAGAGCCGACCAGGATTTTGAGTCGATCCTGGCTCAAATGTGGGAGGGGGCTTGCTCCCGATGGCGGCCTCAGAGCCGACCAGGATTTTGAGTCGATCCTGGCTCAAATGTGGGAGGGGGCTTGCCCCCGATGGCGGCCTCTGGGCCGACCAGGATGCTGGATCAGTCGAGTACATATCCGTTGCTGCGGTAACGGCCACTTAGGGTTCCGCCCTGACGGCGGCTCACTTTTGAAAAGCGCAAAAGTCCAGGTTCTATCGGTTCGACCTACGTGCACGGCCTGGATGTGGAAGAGAAATACGCCTTCGGAGATCGGGCTGAGCGCAAGGGCATGAACGTCTACAGCATCCGTGGACAGGGCAATGCCGGGATCGAGAACGCCGATTTTGCGTTCGAAGTGGCCCGTCAGGAAAAGCGTTCGGGCTCGCAGCGGGCGATGTTCTTCGACGCGGGTTACACCTTCGTCGACAAGCCATGGCAACCGACCGTCAGCTATCGTTATTCGCGCTATTCCGAAGGCTGGGACTTCCTGTTCCAGGGCGGTTATCGCAAGCGCCTGCAGGGAGAAATCGGGCTTAATTATGCGGGCTCCGTAACCTCGAATATGGAGATCCACGACGTGCTCCTCTCGGTCAAGCCGAGGCGTTCAACTATCACCAGCTGTCCCGTCGCCATGAGTTGGACTTCGCTGCGCAGGAGGTCGATTTTTTTGTCGATTGGGCGGTCACGGAGAACATCACGCTGTCGCCGCTGATTGGCTTCTACAAACCGGAGAAGTGGCTGGGCAACGGTGGCCGGCAGAGCGGCGACGCCTCAACCAACACCTACATGCAGTTCATTGTGTGGGCGACGTTCTGAGTCGTCTGAGTCGTCATTGAGGGCTGGTGCAGTCAGGGCAGGCGTTGACGTTTTGCGTCAACGCCTCCTTGCGTTCATGCCCATGGTTTCTCGAATCTGCTCAACCCCTTCTCGTGTCAGCTCAACCCTTCGGCGCGGCAATAGCCGCGCCGCTGCGGTCCTGCAAACCCCCTCCCAGAGACTTGTACAGCGCGACTGTGTTGACGATATCGTCACGTCGCAACTCCAACAACGCCTGGCGTGCGGCGTAGAGCAGGCGCTGTGCGTCCAGCAGCTCCAGCCTGCCATCCAGCCCCGCCTGATAGCGCAGGGTTGACAGCCCAAGGCGGCGTTCCGCGGTCTTTACGGCACGTAGTTGCGCTTCGATTTGTCTATCGAATGTCGCTGTACCGGCCAAGGCGTCCGCGACCTCCCGAAAAGCCGTCTGGATGGTGCGCTCATAGAGGGCAATGGCTTCGGATTTACGCACCTTGGCCAGGTCCAGTTCGGCGCGCAGCTGCCCGGCCTGGAACAGCGGTTGGGTCACCTGAGGCACGAATCTCCAGACCTGCCGCGAGGGGTCGAACAAATCCCCGATTGATGAGCTGGCATAACCAAAAGAGGCAGTCAGTGAAATTCGCGGAAAGAACGCCGCACGCGCGGCGCCGATATTGGCGTTGCTGGCGATAAGGTGTTGTTCGGCCTGGCGCACATCGGGACGCGTCAAGAGCACGTCAGCCCGCAGTTCGGCGGGCAGTCGTGCGATGACGGGTTGCCGTTCCAGCGGCAGTGCCGAAGGCAGATCGTTGGGCAGCTCGCTGCCGACAATCAATTGCAGGGCGTTGCCGGCCTTGGCAAGCGTACGCTGACGTGCCTGCAAGTCGGCTTCGGCCAGTGCGACCTGGTTTTCGGCCTGGGCGACGTCCAACTCACTGCTCTGCATCGACGTCTTCATCAGGCGAGCCAGTTCCAGGGACACTCGCCAATCCGCGAGTGTGCGCTCGGCCAGTTGGCACTGCTCACGGGCCAGTTGCTGTGCGAAATACGTCTCGGCAACGGCACTCACCAGGATGATCTGAGCAGCGTCACGGCCATTTTCACTGGCGAAGTAGCGTGCCAGCGCGGCATCGGAAAGTGCCCGTACACGTCCGAATAGATCCAGCTCGAACGCATTGATGCCCACGTTCACACCCACCTGCTGAGTGACTTGGCGATTTTCGCTGCCCTGGCCGCTCACGCCTGCGGCCCGCTCGCGAGTGGCGCTTGCATCGGCGGACACGGAAGGAAAACGTCCGGCGATTTGAATCTGTGACATGGCCCGGGCGGCTTCGACATTCAGCGTAGCCAGACGCAGATCACGGTTGTTCTGCAGCGCCAGGTCAATCAACCGCTGCAAACGCAGATCGCCGAACATCGTTCGCCAGCCCAGGGCTGCAGCCGCCAACGAAGCGCCTGAGTTCATCGCGGCCCCTTCCTGCAGTGGAAAGTGCGAAGGAACGGGCAGCGCCGGACTGTCCAGCTTGGGCGTCAGCACACAGGCGGACAGGCAGCCAGCCAGGGACAAGCAAACCAACAGGCGCATGTTTAATTTTCCGGGGTCATGGTTGAGGTGCTTTTGGAGCGTCGTGCACGCCATGCCTGGAAGCGTTCCTGGCTGCCGATTACGAAGACGAAGAACGCGGGCACAAAGAACACCGCCAGCAAGGTGCCACTGAGCATCCCGCCGAATACGCCAGTGCCGATTGCATGCTGGGTTTCCGCGCTGGCGCCCGAGGCGAGCATCAGGGGGACAACGCCGAGAGTGAAGGCCATGGACGTCATCAGAATCGGGCGCAGGCGTAGCCGAGAGGCGGTGACTGCCGCGTCGATCAACGTTCGGCCTTCAGCATGCAACTGGCGCGCGAACTCTACGATCAAGATGGCATTTTTCGCCGACAAACCAATGATTGTGATCATCCCGACTTTGAAAAATACATCGTTGGGCAAGCCTCGCAGCATCACTGCGGCGACTGCCCCGAGCAGGCCCAATGGCACCACCAGCACCACTGAAAGAGGAATCGACCAGCTTTCGTACAATGCCGCGAGTACCAGGAAAACCACCAACGCTGACAACAACATCAACAACGGCGCCTGCGCCGCCGACTGTTTTTCCTGTAG
This sequence comes from Pseudomonas sp. 34 E 7, assembly GCF_900005715.1. Taxonomy (NCBI): domain Bacteria; kingdom Pseudomonadati; phylum Pseudomonadota; class Gammaproteobacteria; order Pseudomonadales; family Pseudomonadaceae; genus Pseudomonas; species Pseudomonas sp. 34 E 7. The sequence goes on along the minus strand of NZ_CVTX01000150.1, from coordinate 133,577 downwards.
CGATTGGCCTGTCCACGCCACGGCGAAGCCCTGGGGCAACTGCGCGACCAGGCGCTCCATTTGCGCCATCGCCGCTCCGCTTGAGACACCTTCGGCAGCGCCACCGGTAATGCGCACCGCCGGGAAACCCTGGAAGCGCATCATTTGCTGGGGGGACTCGGTCCACACCGGCGTCACCACTTCGCGCAACGGCACCATGCCATTTGTCGAGTTGCGTACACGCAGGCTCAGTACGTCTTCCAATTGCATACGCGCAGCGGCATCGGCTTGCAAAATGACGGATTGCAGGCGTCCTGCGTTGGGAAAGTCGTTGACGTAGAGTGAGCCCATGGCCGAAGACAACGTGCTGTTCACGGCGGCGAACGACAGGCCCATTGATTCGGCCTTCTGCCGATCAATCTCCAGTCGGACGCTCTCGCCAGGTGGCAGGCCATCGGCGTAAACGCCGCTGACCAGCTTGTCCTGCGCGGCCAGTTTCAGCAGTTGCGCCTGGGCCGCCAGGAGCGCTTGCTCTCCACGATTTGCCCGATCCTGTAGAAAAAAGGTGTAGCCGGACGACGTGCCCAGGTCATCTATCGGCGGCGGCATCAGGCTCATCGTGGTGCCTTCGACACTGTCGGTCATCGCGCTCTGGGCCAGCGCGGCCTCATTGCTCGCTGTCGCACCATTGCGTTGATTCCAGTCCTTGAGCATGGTGAACGCCATGGCCGTGTTGGGGCCGGAACCTGCGAAGCTGAAGCCCTGCACCACCAGGTTGGCGGCAAGCGCCGGACGTGACGCCACATGGGCTTCGAACGCCTTGACCACATCCAATGTGCGCTCGCTGGTTGCGCCGGTTGGCAATTGGATCGATGTCATGAAATAGCCCTGATCCTCCTCAGGCAGAAACGAGGAGGGCAACTGCGCCATGGCAACGGCCAATACGGCGCATATCGCCGCAAAAATCAGCATCATCCTGCCGCTGCGCCCGACCATTTGGCCTACGCGCTCGCTGTAGCGGCCAGTGAGTCGCTCGAAGGCTCGGTTGAACGCACCGAAAAAGCCGCGCTTGTCGTAATGACCAGGCGTGACCGGGCGTAGCAGCGTTGCGCAAAGCGCGGGCGTCAGGGTCAACGCCAGCAGCGCCGAGAACAGGATCGATACCACCATGGACAGGGTGAATTGCTGGTAGATGACGCCGACGGACCCGGTGCCGAATGCCATGGGTATGAACACCGCCGTGAGCACCAGGGTGATCCCGATCACCGCACCGCTGATTTCCTTCATGGCCTGGGACGTCGCCGCTCTTGGCGATAACCCCTGGGTAGCCATCAGGCGTTCCACGTTTTCCACCACGACGATGGCATCATCGACAATGATGCCAATGGCCAGCACCATGCCAAACATGGTCAATGCGTTGATCGAGAACCCCGCCAGCAACATCACGGCGAAGGTGCCGAGCAGGGCGATGGGTGCAACGATGGCGGGGATCAACGTGTAACGTACTTTTTGCAGGAACAGGTACATCACCAGAAATACAAGGACCATGGCTTCGAGCAAGGTATACACGACCTTCTCGATAGAGACCTTGACGAAGGGTGCTGTGTCGAAGGGGATGGAGTACGACATGCCTGTCGGCATGCTGGGTGCCAGCTCGGCCAATCTGTCGCGCACCGCCTGGGCGGTGCGCACGGCGTTTGCGCCTGGCGCGAGCTGAATGGCGGCGCTGGTCGCGACCTTGCCGTTTTCTCGATTGGAGAATGCGTAGGATTGCGCACCCAGCTCGACACGCGCTACGTCGCCAATCAGCACTTTTGAACCGTCCACATTGGCGCGCAGTACGATAGCCGCAAACTGCTCCGGGGTTGATAGCTGCCCTTGCACGGTCAACGGGATTGTCAGGCGCTGGCCGGGCAGTGTGGGTTCGTCACCCAATCTACCCGGGGCGATCTGCGCATTCTGCTGCTCGACTGCCAGGGCCACATCACTCATGGTCAAGCCGAACGCCGTCAGCTTGGCGGGCTCCACCCAAATACGCATGGCCTGTTCAGCGCCGAATAACTGCACGCGACCCACGCCTTTGATCCGTCGTAGCTCCTGCACCACATTACGTGCCAGGTAATCGTTGAGGGCGAGTTCACCGAAGCGCAAGTCGGGCGATGTCATGCCGATCATCATCAGAAAACCCGACGCCGCCGACTCGACCTGCATGCCGTTCTGACGCACCACCTGCGGCAGGCGTGTTTCGACCGCCTTGACGCGATTTTGTACATCGATCTGGGCCATTTCGGGGTTGGTGCCAGGCACAAAAGTGGCGCTGATCTGCGCGGTGCCCGATGCGTCGACAGCGGATTCGAAGTACAGCAGATTCTTCACGCCTGATAGTTCACGCTCAATCAGGCTGACGACCGAGTCGTTAAGCGTTTGCGGCGAAGCCCCCGGATAACTGGCCGTCAGGCTGACTGACGGAGGCGCTACCGAGGGGTAACGCGCGATCGGTAGTTGCGGAATGGCAATAAGGCCGAACAATACAATGAACAACGCGATCACCCAGGCGAACACCGGGCGATTGATGAAAAACTGAGACATGAGGGGGTTCTCTGCCTAACGCGCAGTGGCGTTGAGTGGGAGCGCAGCGGCATTCGCCTGCCAGGAGGCGGCGCTGACTTGCGCGTTTTCGGTCAGGCGCTCCAGACCCTCGATGACCACGAGCTGTCCAGCGCTGAGCCCGGACACCACGCGGTAGCGGCGATCGACCAGTTCCCCCAGTTCGATTGCGACAGCGTGTGCCTGCTCCTTGGCATCTATCACCCACACGCGTGCCTGGCCGCCGCTACGCAGTACGGCTTGCTGCGGTACGCTCAGCGCCTGCGGATAATCGGCCAGTGGCACCCGCGCTTGTACAAACAGGCCTGGCAGCAGCTGGCGATGGGGGTTGTCGACCAGTATGCGGAGCAACACGTCTCCGGTACCTGCATCTACATTAATCCCGGAGAACAGGATGCTGCCGTTGAGGCCGGTGGGGTTGCCGGAACTGTCGAGAATCTCTACGGGCAAGCCAGGCGCGCGTTGACCGTCCTGGGCGCTGAGTGATTCACGCAGCGAGCGCAGTGTCGATGCGGTTTGACGAACATCGACATACACTTGGTCAATCTGCTGGATTCTCGCCATCGGTGCGCTGTCAGTTGATGACACAAGCGCGCCTTCGCTCACCAGGGTCTGGTCAATGCGTCCGGCAATCGGCGCGTCGACTGTCGCGAACCTCAGGTCCAGCCGGCGTCGAGCCAGGGTTGCCTTGGACTGGGCGACATCCGCCTCAGCCTGATCGCGCAGTGATATGGCGTCGTCGTAGACTTGGCGGCTGACTGCCTCGGCGTGCATCAAAGGCGAAAGCCGTTCGGCCTGGATACGTGCGCGTTTCAATGCAGCCTGCGCTTTGAGCACCAGCGCTGCAGCGCTATCGACTTCGGCTTTGAAGGGGGCCGGGTTAATCTGAAACAAGGCCGTGCCGGCAGTCACTTCAACGCCCTGATCAAATAGACGCTTGTTCACGATGCCGCTGATCTGCGCGCGAATGTCGGCAGTGCGAACTGCCGAAACACGGCCAGGCAGTACCTCGCTGACTTTTATGGAAGCGGGTTCAAGGGGCATTACGGAAACCTGTGGGATAGGCACGTCGTCGGCGACTTGCCCCTCGGGGTGACACCCGGTTAAGGCGAACATAAAAAGCCCGATCCATAAGGGACACGGTCGCCTGGATCTAAAAGACATACCTGAATAACCTCATTAAAAATATTGCCAGGCTCAAGGCCATGGCGCTCGAATGGAATGTTCAACTAAAAGAGTTGGGATTCATTCGACGTTATGTGTAGGTAGTGTGGATTTTGAAACTAACGTGGCGGGCGGTAATGATGTTCGGAGTATCCGAAAACAGTAGCGTGGTTAAATCTCCATCAAAACTCCATCGTTTCTCCACACGGTCTTGGCATTGTTCATGGAGCATGCGTTATATATAAATAGCCCCTGAAAACCTGGCGCTGAATCGATCTGGCTGTTGGCAATAACGGTTGAGTCAGGGTGCGCAGAGGCAAGTTGGCACAGGTCGATAGAATGAAATTTGATGGTTTTAATCAGCGGCTTAGACAGGCGATTGGCGGTGAAACAATTTATTCATTCGCGAAGAAAAGTGGTATTTCCGAACCCTTGTTGCGCAAATATTTGAGTGGTGAATCTGTCCCGAGTCTGGAAAAAGCCTGGAAAATGGCCGTCACGGCCAATGTCTCGCTTGATTGGTTGGCGGGGAAGGGAGCCCCGCACGTTATCCAGCAATCAAGCAGTATGGTATCCCTGGATCACAACTCACAACGTTTGAGCATTCCTCCTGGTGACGGCGCTGTCAAAGAATTTGGCGGGTTCAGCGCACGCTTGAAAAAAGCGCTGGGCGATGAAACACCCCACGCATTTTCAAATAAATGCGGAATTGCTAACAGTTCGCTATACAGTTATCTAAAAGGACGGGTTGTACCTAATATTGAAAGGGCCTGGAAAATGGCTGTCGTCGCCAACGTATCACTTGATTGGTTGGCGGGTGGGGGCTGTAAGGAGAGTCAGCCCGATCAAAATGGAGCAGGCAGTGGGGATAATGACGCCTACGTCTATATTCCACTTTACGAGCCTGTTTTGCGTGGCCGTAAGGGTCCAGGGAATCTCAGCGCAAACGTTCTCACCCACCTTGCGTTCCCCGCCGACTCATTGCACAAACAGAAACTGTGCCCGCAGCAGCTTTTAGCGATTCCAGTAATGGGTGATTCGATGGCTGGAATATTGAATGCGGGCGATATCGTAATGATTGACCTGGAACGCAACCAGCTCGATGCCGATGCCCTCTATGTGATTCGGTTGAACGACCAGTTGTATGCCAAGCGGTTGCAGCGACTTTCGGACGGTTCGGCATGCATCATCAATGAAAACAAGGCATACCGTGATGTGCTCGTAACAAAGGCTCAGGTCAATGATATTGACATTATGGGCCGTGTGATATGGACCTCCAGCTGGATGTAGGCGCTCAATATCGGGAAGCCTGCGTAGCGGCGTTGGCGCACAAGCGACATGCCGCAGGCAGAAGCGAGTGCGTTATTCCGCATCAGCGGGAAAAGGGCTATGGAAGCGTTTGCGCTGGCTGCGATCAACGCCAAAATGTACCAACATCCTTTGTCCTATACGTACGGAAGCGGGCACCGCCTGATCGAGCACCAATATGCATTCGACGGTACGCAGATTACCGCGTGTCTGCGGATCGTCCTCAAGCGTGCTATTACCAAACACAGGGCTGACACGCAGTACATGGGCAGATATGGCCGGTAGTCCGCTGCCGGTATCATCGGTGACTTGTGCCTTCATACCCGGGACAACGATGCCGATAAATGACTCGTTCAACTCGGCCCGTATGATGCGCTCTGTAGTGGGCAATAATATGAATGCGGGTCCTGATGACGCGGAGAGAGACGCGCCCAGTTGAACAAAACTACGAACAATCTGCGCATCCGCGGGTGAAACAATATTGCGCTGTTCCAGTTCATAGCGCGCACTGGCCAGTTTTCTCTTGGTGACGGCTGCGTCCGCGTCATTATCTTCAATGCGATCGTGCAACTGCTGCGCAGCTTCACGCGCATCGTCAGCACTCTGTTGATCGCCGGCCCCGACGCTTGCAGCGGTCGTCAACCGTTTGGCCTTTAGATCAGCGGCCTTGAAGTGTCTGGCCAATTGCTTGGCGCGAACCTCGAGTTGTTGTTGCTCGGCCTGCGCCGCACTGACGGCCAGTTGCGCAAGTTCGCTGTCCAGGGAGGCTAGCAATTGGCCTTTACGTACCTGATCGCCCTCGCTTACCCAGATTTTTTTCACGACACCCTCTCGCTGCGTGCCAAGCTTCAAGACCCCGCCTTCAACATCGAGACGGCCGCGCGCGATGGCCAGGTAGGGAGGGGCGGCAGGCACTGCGCCTGAAGAGGTGTCTTCCATACCGCAGCCGGTAAGACCCAGGGCGAGAACCAGTGCCAGCAATGGCCGAAACGAACCCGGATTCATAACACATGTTCCTTTTTACTGACGATGTTGATTGCGTGGGAGAAAGAGGCGTGGTCAGCCAGGATTCGACCGTCTTCAATGGTCAAGACACGGTCGCTATGATTTATCAGTCGTGGGTCATGGCTTACGCACAACACCGTTGTGCCTCGATTGCGCGCAATCTTGTGCAGTATGTCGATAATGATCTGGCCGTTGGCCGCATCCAATGCGCTGGTGGGTTCGTCGGCGAACAGCAGTTCAGGTTCCTTTGCCACGGCTCGCGCAATGGCGACGCGCTGCTTTTCACCGCCGGACAACTCGGAAGGACGCAGGTGCATGCGCGGCCCCAGGCCAACGTCTTCCAAGGCTTGGGTAGCACGTCTGGTGACGTCCTTGGCCGAGAGACCGAGGTAGCTCAGGGGCAGCTCGACCTGTTGCAGCGCATTCAAGGCAGGAAACAGATTGAAACCCTGGAAAATAAATCCCGTGTGTTGCAGGCGAAATTTTTCCAGCTCATGGGTATCGAGTTTCCCAAGGTCATGCCCCAGCGCGGTAACGCGGCCTTGTTCCGGCCGTTGCAAGCCGCTGAGAATTGCCAGTAACGTACTCTTGCCACAGCCGGACGGTCCTGAGATCAACGTCAGCTCGCCTGGCCTTATCGCCAGATTGACATCATGCAGCACAGCCGTAGTCACGCCACCCGCTATAAAGGATTTGCGAATATTGCTTGCCTGAAGTGTGGCTGGAATTGCTGATCTTAACGGTTTCATAAGGCCTATCTCAGAAGACTCGCCGGATCGGCTTGACGTAAGGTTCGAATGGCTGCCAGTCCGGATACCAGCGCCAGAATCATGCTTAGCAGCAGGCAAGCCCCCACCGCAGCGGGTGAAATTTCCACGGGAACGTTGAAATGCCAGGCGATGGCGAACAATCCGCAAGCCAGGATGCTGCTGCCCAGCAGGCCGATCGCCCCGACCCAGAACGCTTGCTCCATCACCACTTTGCGCAGCGCGTTGACGCCGACGCCAAGCGCGTTCAAGGTCGCGTATTCACGAATGGAACCGGCCACTGCGGCCACCAGGGTTTGGCTGGTAATCACCGCACCGACCAAAAATACGATGGCGGCCATGAACAACACCCCAGCCCCGGCCCCGGTGTCGAAAATCCAATACATCTGTGAGCGATGAGCAAATTGCTCTGCAGTCCAGACCGCGTAGCTGCCGAACGCCGTCGCCCCTTCGAGACGACCGGCAACCGCATCCGCCTGGGCCGGATCGCGCACTTTGGCCACCAGGTAGGTGGTGCGGTCACTGGCGATGGCGGTATCGAGTAGCCGGGCGGTGGACAACGACGTCAGCACATTCACACCCCCCAACGCCCGCAGTCCGCCGGTGATGCCCACGACGTGCACGCGACGGCCGTTAATGGTGGCCACGTCCCCCAGATTGACGCCCAGGGTGACCAGGTCGGCGCGGTCGACGATGACGGCTCCCGGCTCGTTCAAAAGCGCGCGTAGCGGCGTAGCCAGTAGTTGCTGAAACATCAATCCACGTGGCCCTGTCTCAATACCAGAGACAAATACCGAGACACCGCCGGTATCGCGTGCGCCTCGCCAATCGGCATCCAGCCATTGAAATTGCTCAACCCTGGTGATGTCGGGATCCATGCGCAGACGCATCTCCACGCCGGCGTCTATCGTTCGGCCCAGGTTGACGCTTTGAGTGCCTGGGAATCCCACCCAGAGATCAGCGGCGGAGCGGGTGATATAAACACTGGCGCTACTGAAGATTCCCGTCACCAGACCCACCTGGAGCAATTGCAGCAATCCGGCAAAACCCACCGCAATAATCGCGGGAAGGAACCGGCGCCATTCGTAGAGGAGCGTTTGACGCGCAAGGGCAACCATCAGTCAATGTCCTTCAGGGTATCTGCCGGCAATGGCGCACCGCCTAATGCTTTGTACAACGTGATGTAGGCCAAACCTCGCTCGGCGTTGGCGCGAGCCACCTGTTGCTGGGCGTTCAGCTTCTCAATCCGCGCATCGTCGATGTCCAGTTCACTCAGTAAACCCAATCGAGCGCGTTGCTCCAGCGCGTCAAGGTAAGCTTGAGATTCGGTTAACGCGTGCAGGGACGACTGTTCATACACACGCAACTGTTCGAGGTCTCCCAGCGCGGTTTCGGTTTCAGCGACGCCCTGTAATACGGATTGTTGATAGGCCAGGACCGCGGCCTGCAGTTGATGGTCCTTGGCCTGTGCATTGGCCAATCGCTGACCCCAGTCGAACAACGGGATACTTATCCCAGGTCCGGCCGAGAAGATGCTGTCGCCACTGCGCGTTCGTTTGCGGTTGCTGGCAATATTGACTGACCACTGCAATGACGCACCCAAACTGATACGCGGATAGATATCGGCCCGACTCATACCCAGTTCGCCCGCGGCAATGAGTACCTGAGCTTCGGCAATACTGATTTCAGGCCGCGTTCGCAATAGGTCAGCCGGTAAGCTGGTCAGCTGCCAAGGCCCCAGTTTGGGTGGGGGGCCGGGCTGCAGCCACAGCGGATCCGGCTCGCTTTGTCCGACCAGTAGCGCTAACTGTTGCGCGCTTCGGTTTATGGTTTGTCGTGGTGCATTCAGCGCCATTGTGGAACGCGCCAGTTCGGCACGCGCCTTTGCAATTTCAGTCGAGGCGGTGAGATTCAGGTGCTCGCGAACAAGCAATAATTCCAGCTTTTTACGTTGCACTTGCTCAATGGCGCTCAAAGTGGCTTCAAGCTGCTGCGCCGCGCGCAGTTCGATCCAACGACTGCTCACCTCTGCGACCAATGACACGCGTACCGTGCGTAAGTCGCCCGTCATCAGCGCTTCATGGCCATGGGCAAGACGATCGGCACTCTGTTTTGCCCCAAACAACGGGAGCTCCCATTGTGCGTCGAGCCCCAGGAGCAAGTAAGACGTGCTGGTGTCGGGGCTGACGGCATCGGTGGTTTTTATTCCCAGTGCGGGCAAATAGGGCGACTGCGCGCGCTGACTGAGTATTCGTGTTGCCCGTAATCGCTCTGTTGCCTCGGCAACATCCAGGTTTTTCTGTAAGGCGCGAATCACCAATGCGTCCAGCTCGGGATCACCGAACGCATGCCACCATTGCTTGAACTCCGGGTGTGCAGGCGCGGTGTAGGGACGTGAGTTACGCCATGCGTCAGGCGGCGCCGGGTTCAGCGGAGGCAGCGGCGCCACGGAGCAACCGGCAAGCACCAATAGCACTATTAGCGAAAGAGCCAACCTAGTCCTACTTGTTCTAAGTCTGATAAAAGGCTTGATGTTCTTCACCTGGTAGTAAATGGCTGTTCGAAGCTTTAGGGGCATGTGGTTAATTGCAAGAACCGCATCGTAGGTAGCGGTTCTGTATGGTTATTTTATTTTTTCAATAAGGATGGATCTTCTGAGCGCAGAGGTAGGGTTTTGCCCGCATGCTGATAGTTGGGTTTTAAGCGTTATCGTTGCAAATGGCGGATGTCCCGCAGCGGATGCAATGGTACTTACCCAATGTGTGCTTTTGCGCAAGGCTTGATGGAGAGTTTGTGGAGAAAGTGCTTTTGATTAGCGAGGCGGTGTAGTGATATGGGGTATTACAGGAACCGGCATGGAGCCGCGTCAGAAAAAAGTGAGCCATAAATTGTCTGAAGAATTTCCAGAATTCTCGCTCAGGAGAATCAAGCTGAGAAAAGTCCGCCCTGGGGATGTTGCCTCTGTTTACGCAGGACTGTCGGATCCCCGTGTGGTCGCTCAGTACGGTGTTTCCTATGCAAGCCTGGCTGCTACCGATGAGCAGATGAGGTGGTTCGAGCACATAGTCGTGCAGAAGACTGGAATGTGGTGGGCTATCGCCCTGAAGACCGATGACGCAATGATCGGAGCATGCGGCCTGAATGATTGGTGCCACAAGCACCGCAAGGCTGAAATCGGCTATTGGTTGATGCCAGAGCACTGGCGACAAGGCCTTCTGACTGAAGCTCTGCCGTCAGTTGTGCGGTACGGCTTGCGCAATATGGGCCTCCATCGTATCCACGCAGACGTAGAGCCCGATAACGAGCCCAGCTGCGCGCTTTTGAAAAAACTTGGGTTTCACCTTGAAGGAACGCTTCGTGACGTTGAGCTGAAGGAGGGCAAGTTTTTAAGCCTCCACCAGTTCAGCTTGCTTGCATCAGACGCGGGTGCAGAGCGGTTCCTGGATTAATTAGCGCGACGGGTTATGTGGGTCTAATCATCGCGGAGCACAAAAGATAAGGGCCTGCCCAGGTTTCCCCGGCAAGCCCTTGATATCTATGGTGCCCGAACCCGGAGTCGAACCGGGACGCCTTTACAGGCGGGGGATTTTAAGTCCGCAATTTAATCGTTTAAAAACAAGCATATAGCGTCAATTCTGCACCGCTATGAGTTATATTCCTCACCCTTGCAGCCCTTTGTTTTCAAGGGGGCGAAAATGATTGCGGTGCAGAATTCACCTCGTCGGCGTGACCTTTTTGCCGATCCTTTTGCGGATGTAGTTCTCGGTCATGACCACGGTGGTGTGCCCGAGCTGATCACGAGCTTGCAAAATGTCGCCGCTCGATTCTGCCTTGTCGGTACCTGCCTTAGCGCGCAAGTCGCGCATCTGAAAATCTCCTTTCTCAACACCGGCTGCTTCCCGTGCCGCGTCAAACCTTCCGCGCAGCATGCTGCTGGTCATTGGCTGCCCGTTTTCCATAACGATGAGCCTGCTTGTCCTGATCTGGTACCCATCCTTCCTGGCCATGATTCGATCAATCACAACCTTCAGCTCACCCGTTATCTCAATTCTCCTTTTTGCATTGGTCTTGCCTTGCTTTACGGCCAGCCTGTTGTCGCGGATGTCTCGCTCATCCATTTTCAGGGTGTCAGCGATGCGCTGCCCGGTCAGGTAGAACAAATCGAGCGCGTCCCGTAGCGGCTGTTCAGCGTGCTGATACACCAGGGCGAACATCTCGTCCTCGATGTATTGATCTCGTCCAGATTCCTTGTGACCCTTAACGCCGGCGCACGGGTTGGCCAAGGCCGTATAGCCGCTGCTGCGGGCAAAGTTCCAGATGGCGCTAAGTAACGCCTTCTCGCGATTGGCTCGCACTGGCGCAGTCTTGCCGCGCTGGCGCAGGTACTGTACGACGTGCTGCGGCTCGATCGCTTCCAGCGGTGCTGGCGGATCGTCGAAGAACTTCAGCAGTTGCTTCAGCTCTCTGGCGTTATCCTTCTGCGTGGCCAACCCTTTGGTGGGCACCACCTCGAGCATGTAAATGTTCGCAACGTAGGCAAAGGTGAGTATGCCCTGTACCAGGGCCGAGGACGCGCGGCTCTTTTCGAGCTTTGCGTACTCCACGATAGCTATTCCGTAGTCGCTGCCCAGGGCGATCTCTTTTCTGGGCGTGCCTCCGAGATCGTAGTAGTAATAGATGGTCCCGCTGCGTTGCTTGCGCTTCCTGAGGCGTGTGACGCTGTCAGGGTTTGTTGGCTTCCTTCCCATTTAACTCACCAGGCGTGGCTGCCATTTCGGTTTTTCTGCTGATGCTGCAACCGGTTCGCCGGTGAGGGCGTTGGCAATGACGCAAGGCCAGCCGCTGCGCTTGATGGTGTGGCGAATTCCGTTTCTTTTGAGAACCTGCACCTGGCCAGCTTTAGTTTTTGCGCCCGTGAGCGTGCAAACTTCCTCGTGCGACAGAAAATGAATATCCATACTCTACCTCGCTCCGGCCGTGGGCCGCGCTGTCTTGATGATGTGGATTGCCATGCCGAAGCTGATCAGCAGCCAGGTGATGAAGCCGCCAAAGGCCGCGATGATTTCCGCTGTTCCGCCGGATTCGAGCAGGGCAGGGATGCCCACGACAAAGCCTACGACGGTGCAGATTAGGTACACGGACAGCCCCAGCAGGATCAGGGTGAGTTTGATTGCGAACATGTGGTGTCCTTGCCGCGCTGGGCGGCAGAAGGTGGGTTAGATTTTGAATTCGGCAGCTGGGGTGAGTTTTCTGGCGTAGTCCAGTAGGTCAGCAGACCAGTTCCGACCTACGCCGTCATCGAAGGCGAACAGCATCCCGCTCAAGGCTTTTTTCAATTTCAGGTTTTCATCCATGTGGTCGGTGCAGATCCTTACTGCATCCAAACTTGCACTGGTGAGCGCTGCAACTTGCCCTTTCAGAACGGCATGCTCTTGAGCGATTTCGATAAGCTGCTCCATCGACTTAATGATTTGTTCAGACATAGGAATACCTCGCCCGCCGCTCACCGGCAGGCATATAGGGGATTGGAGTAATGGCGTTTTGCCCGGATATCTGTGTCTTTTGGATGGGTGTAAAACGGATATTCATTCCACCCAGTCGCCAGGAGGGCGCGTGCCCCATCAACTAGATGCGCCAATTGCGCACGCGTACCGCGGCCAAACGATGTTTCTCAAGTTCGTCTGGCGGCGCCCTAACGACAAAGCACCGGTCGCTGCGAAGATCATCGAGCCGGCGCCCATTCATGGCCTGGGCGAAGTCGCAGCTGAGCTGATGGGACCTTGGCCCGACTACCCGTCCGCTATTGATGATGCGATGGCGGCGGCTGAGCGATGGGTCGATAGTCAATTGCCATGAAGTACCGCACCGGCAGGTATGTAGGGGGATTGGGGTTAGTCGCCGCAGAAGCAGTCGATGTCTTCGGCGAGATAGTCAAAATCGAAGTCGGTTTGCCTGGCGCGCTGCTCAGCTGACCAGCCCATCGTTTTGTAATCGGCTCGGTCTTGGCGGAACACCTGGCCGAAGCGTTCTTCGGTGCCCGACCACCAGATCACCCGGGACGGGTCGTCGATGATGGTCTTTATCAGCTTTCCTTCGCTTTTCTTCCAGCACAGGTCGCAGTTTCCGAAGTCAGAATCCATGCCCAGATCGAACGGCTGAGCTTTCCAGAACTCCGCAACGTCCTCCTTCGTGATGCCTGCGGTGTAAGAGGGGCAAAGGTTGTCCCATCGTGTGCCGCCGCGTTCGTTGGCAGCCATCATGCGGTGATAGCGCTTAGGCTCGTCGTAGCGGATGCCAACAACGCAGTCCCACTCGTCGTAGCCCAGGGCGCGCATGTGCTTCTCGCCGATTTTCACCTTCAGGTAAGCCGTGCACATGTTGTTCGAGAAGTTCGGCAACACCGGAGGAAGGTTCTTGACGTCTTTTCGGTATGCCGCGTAGTACTCGAGCATCATCGTGAAGGGCTCGCCATTGCGGCTGGCCGTCTCGAAATTAACCAGCTTGTACCACGGCGCATCGTCAGGCTGGCCGTACACTCGGCACCACTCCATCCAGACGATACCGACGTTCCATCGCTTGTCTATCTGATCAATGAACACCAACGTTTTTTCGCTCTCCTTACCGGTATTCTGGAAGAAGGCGTGAACATCAGCAGGGAGCTTTCCGCCGTGGGCGTCGAGGATCTTGCGTAGCATCTGCCCGCTGGTTCGGCCTCCGGAGACGCCGATCTGTGCCGGGCCGGTGATCAGGAAGGGATTCATGGCCTTGGCCCCTTGTAGATGAAGACGTAGGCGAACCAGAGGGTGGCGATCATAGTAAGTGCGCTCCTGCTTCCAGTAGGCCGTCCCGGTCTAAGCGCAGGTTTTCGCGCTCATGCCTGAGTTCGTCGCGCTCCCTTATCAAAGCCTTTATTGCCGTTGAGATGTTCCGGTGGCCGAGGGTGATTGTGATGGCCTGGGCTTCGTCGAAGAGCTTGACCTTCTGGTCTCGGTCGTCCGCTGCTCGCGCGGCCAGCTCTTTTTCGTGGATCTTGAGGCAGCGCTTGCAGGTGACGTACCGCCAGTCATTGGTGAGCTGTTCGTCGGCCATGTCGCCGTCTGTGCCGCAGTAGACGTGCTCCGGCGGATCCTGATCTGCCTCGGTTCCGCCATCCCATGGGTATAGGTGAACCGCGCGCCCGCTCATCAGCATTCACTCCAGTTCATGGCCTGGATGTATTCGCAGGGAATAATCAGGCGATCAGTCGGCACGGCGCTTTCGGTCTTGGCGTCGCCGAAATACGCGATGGCCGCCTGAGCTCGCTCGATCGACAAATGGGCATGCCGCAACTGCCAGGACTTCCGGGCTTTGTACGAGCGCAGCGCCAGAGCCCTGTTGGTGTAGGCGAATCGCCGCCCGTGATCGCCACCATCCTTCAGCACGCGTTTGCGGTACTGCTTCAGCATCGATTCACGATGCGGGCCGCCGAAGAGGTTGTTGTGGAATTCCTCCACGATGTACCAGCACTGATCGGTTTCGCCGATAACCACGTACTTTTTGCAGGTGACTTCCAGGCCTTTCGGGTCGAGCTCGTCGACGTAGCGATAATGGTCCGGGCCGAGTTTTATCTTTTCCATGGTCGAGCTCGTCCTTGCCGCTATAGCGGCTGACTTTGAAGGGGGAGGGGTTACAGGTTTTGCGGGTGGAGTACGGATGTACTCTTTTCAGGATTTAGCGATTACTGCAGCCCTTGCCTGCCAGCCAACCCAAGCTCGCTGGAGAGCTTCGTCGCAATACTCGCCGTAACGCGGGTCGTCTTTCGGCAGCAGGTCGCGAACATTGCTGAGTGGCGCCTGCGGCCACTCTTGGCGCACCCAGGACACGAATTCATCTCTCTCGTCTAGCACCGCTGCTATCGGCGCGAGCTGCTCGGCGCCGAACGCCAGATACGCAACCCACAGACCCTGCACATACTCGTCGGCGTAACCGGTTCGGTCGTCTCCACGGGCCAGGGATCGACCATCGAGGAAACCGTAGACCGGGTGCTTGGTTGCCATCACCCACTTCTGGAATCGCTCACGCTTACCTTCAACTTGCGATTTTGCGCAAGGTGCCGATTCAGCCTCCAATAGGGCGCGCAGTCGATCCCAAGCTTCTTTAGACTCGGTGGTCGAATGCCCGTGGATCAATACCAGCTCCAGATCCTCACGCAGAACGCCGTCAATCGTTTGGTTAGACATAAAGCCCTGCTCCTTTAAATGCCATGTCGCGACGCGATTCCCGGCAGCAAGTTGGGATAGGCGTTTCTTCAGCGACTGGAAAAATGGGTTGATTGATCCGTTTTTTGCAGGTGCGGCATTCGTAAAAAAAATGGGTTGGCTTCGGCGCACTCGCCATAAATCACCTCAGCAAATCAGTTGTGCCAGTGCCAGCAGGCACCAGCATTAGGCGGGGAGTTGGGTTTCACTGCTGGTTCCCGTCGCCTTGCATCAACCATTCAAGGCCTTCCGCCGTGAGCGGGTCTTGCGCACGCGTTCGGCTTTTTGCGGAGCGGTGGGCTACGCAAAACGGCGAGCTGGCACGCCTTGCAGAATCGCAGCCTGGGCAGGCGCAAGGCTTGCCGTCACCATCTGCTGGCTTGAAGAACTTGGCGATATCCCTTTCAAGGTCCGCCCACCCGCCACCCTCAATGACTGCGCGTGCGCGCCGGATCAGGTCAATTGCCAAGTCATTCCTCTCATTCGCTGCGGTCAGGCGCTGCTGAAGGGCGTCACGCTCCCGGATCGCCTGAGCATGCTTGCCGCGCCAGTGCAGCACGGCGTCCAGCTCTTCAACTGTTTGAATTGGCTTACTCATGCTCATGACCTCAATTGTCTGTGCCGGTGTAGGTGCGCCATGGCACCTTCACGCCGTTGACCAGAAAGCCCCAGTCACCACGCCACTTGCTGGTGATGAAGAGGGTGTAGACGCCGCCGGGTGAGACTTCATCGATTCGGTGGTACTCACCGTGCCGCAGGCTCGCGGTATCGCCAGGCTCTCGCCAGTAATTAATATCGGTGTGTCCTCCGGACTCCCATGTATGCCGGCGCTGCTCTTTGTAGAAGCCGCGCAGGATGACGGTGCGGGCGTTCCAAGGGTGGTCATGCAGGTCCTGGTCTTGGTCGTGCCGCATGATGTGGTGGATGCGGAACGACCACGGGCACCACCACAGCGCGGGCTTGTGCGTTTCGCGGGAGTAGGGGTTGAACAGCCACCAGCGGCCCATGTACATCTCAGTGCCGTCGGCGGACATGATGTGCAGGTATGGGGTGCGTTGGGCGCGGGCGATGAGCCAGGCGGCAACCGCCGGGCGCGCAAGCAGCTTGGCGACAAAGCGCCAGAACAGGTTGATCACGGGTAGTCCTTGCCGGGCCATGCCCGGGCGGTTGAGTGGGGGAGTTGGAAAAAACCCAAGAGGAAGGGTCGGCCGAGCTTTGAATTAATTGGGCACTTATAGACTACGAAGCCATATCGTTGGCTTTGAGTCTTCCAAGGAAGCTCAAGATGAAAAAACTTACCAAAGTGATAGACCTGGTCATCGCCATTATTCGGCTGGTCGATATGATCATCCGTACGGGCTGGTTGTGATCTGATGCAGAAGGCGCCTGCCGATCCAGCGAACCACGGTGACGGCCTTGCTGTTGCCGATCGCCTTGTAGCGGGGGCCGTCCGGGCATTCGCTGGCCGGCGCGAACATAGTCAACTGCATCTGCAAGCTCCACGTATTTGATGGTGAGGGCGCCGCGCGGGTCGGTGAGGCCTTCCCGCATACCGGCGACCGAGAAAGCCTGGCATGGGGTGCCGCCGACCAGCACGTCCGGCGCCGGTATCTTGCCGGCCAGCACCAGGGCGGCCAACTTGGTCATGTCGCCGTGGTTCGGCACGTCGGGGTAGTGGTGGGCCAAGACCGCCGAGGGGAAAGGCTCTATCTCGGCGAACCAGGCGGCCTTCATGCCCAGCGGGTGCCAGGCTACTGTCGCTGCCTCGATTCCAGTGCAGACGCTGCCATAGATAATGGGCATAAGGTATCCTTGATATCTATAAACATCGGGTGAATGTCCATGGGCGAAGTAAGTGATGAAGCGATGGCCGATGCCATACGAAGAATTCAGAGCGAAACGAAAGGTGACTCACATGCCCAACTATTTGGGACGGAGCATCTGGAAGGACGTAGGTTGGATTACGAACAGAGGTTCAGGAGTGTAAGACTTGCTACACTATCCGTCGCTCTTCTAGGTGTTCTTTCATCAACGATAGCCGTCACTTACCAGTTTCTAAACTGGGATAAAAAGACATCCGCCTTAAGTGATCTGATGGGCGGTGCGTTGCCGAAAAAATTTGCGACATCAGATCAAGTTGACAAACTAAGGTCCGAAATTCCAGATTGGGAAAGTGTTTTTAAGAGAGCCAAGACGTTGATCGCTAAACAGCGGGAGACTGATAATTCTCAAGGTCTTGATTACTTGCAGTATTCCGCGCTTGAGTCAAGCGTCATAAAAATCGACTCGAGACTTTCAGTTTTGGAACGTTCAATCTCTGATAATCCCGAAAAAGCATTATCAATTCCAATGCTTCGCAAGGATCAAGAAAATATGGCGAAGTCTATCGAGGCTAATAGAGTGGCAGTTGCTGTAGAGGTTGATCGTATCTACGATATGCAAAAGTGGATCTTAGGGGGAATTGGGACTGTTCTTTTTGCCGTTGTTACGGCGCTGTTTGCTGCTCTCTACAAGGCGGTGATGGGCAAGAGGGATGCCGATGGATAGTAGATGTTATTTATTAGCTCTCCATTGGCACATAACCCTCGCCAATCTGGCATTATATCGCTGATATGGGGTATTACGGGTGACCGGCATGGAGCCGGATCGAGGAGAAACAGATGGGTGCAGTTGAGTGCCTCTATGAGAAAGAAATTCTTAAACATAGGAGGTGGTTCATTTTTTACACTCTATTGGCGTTAGCCACTCCAATCGCCACGCTAATACTGGTTTCCACTCTGGATAAACCGAGTCTTTGGATTTCCCGGTCTGGCGCAGTAATGGCGGGTATTGCGTTTCTTGCTCACTTAAAATCAGCGGACATGATGGGGGTCTTGACCCCGGGCATGATGGTTGACAACAGCTATACAGCCACGCGAGCACGGTACTATTCGCAGCTTGTCTGGTTCGGTCGAATCGCGATCGCGGTGGTACTCATCGGGACAGCGGTATGGGGGTTTGGAGATTTGCTCCCGATTGGATCAGCGCCCACTCTATAGGCTTAATACACTCAAGGCGTGTTGCTTGCCCCGCAGTTCCGGCAGTCTTCGCGATAGCGCTGCATGTCGCTGACGAAACGGCCGCAACCGCCACAGTTGAAAACTTCTCCCCGTGGTTTTTTCGGTTTCGCTAATTTGATGCCGGTGCCTCGGAGTGCCTGCTTAAGATCAACGTCCTGGCGCCAAACCAACCGTCGGCGAATGGAATCTATGTAGTCGGCAGACCATAGTTTTCGCGTTCCGGCTGTGAGTTCGGCGGCGAACTCAATCCGCGATTGTTCCAGATTCAGATTGCAGGCGCGGCCAAGATCGGCGGTGACTTGACCCCTGCTCCAGCCGATCCAGTAGACGTCATTGCCGTTCCAACTGCCTGGCACTTGCAGGTAGACGCGGCACCCTGGCTCCAGCATGGAGTTGCTGGCTTGTTCGTCCATCAACTGGCAGTCGACGCCATAATGGGCGCGTTCGTCGATGTACTGCTTCGGCCATGGGATGTCGGTGTCACGGTGCCCGCAGGCCTTTTCTTTGGTGTACAGCTCGCACTTGTCCAAGTCGGTGTAGTAGCCGCGGTGCTCCTTTCCGTGGAAGGTCAGGCCATCACCGACGTGACTGCGGCTGTCTTGTAGGTAGAACTGATCGTCCATGGATTATCTCCAGTCAGGCGCCGCCCTCCGGTTACCGGATGCAGCGAGTAGGGTGGGTTATGCTGGTTCGATACCGGTCTTGCTGAATTCTTCAAGCTGTCGCGACTGCTTTTCTGTTATCTCGAAATCAGGTCGCGACATGTTCACGAAACGGGCCGACACTTCGGCGGGTGCTGCCGCCAGATTGATCAGGAAGGTTGATACCGTTTCCTGCCATTCCTCAAAGTCGTGACGCTCACCCAGCACTTGAAGCGCGTCATCGAGCGCTTTCGAGACAATCAGCGTTCGCTTCTCGGCGCCGATCCTGTCGAGCAGCGCCTTCTCTTTCAAGCGCTTGTCCCGCTGGATCTGCGCGTTGTCCTTGGCCATGGCCTACCCCTTCGATTTCATGTGCTGGCAAATCAAGCCATGCCTGCCGCCGGCGTTGTCGCACTTGGTTGTTGATCCGCCTCATGGGGTGTCGGCGAACTTGAAGCCGTTCTCCTGGGCGATCAGTGTCACGCGCTTGATGTGCATCTTCAGGTTCTTCGCTGCCACGCTGGCTACGACACCCTTGGCTGCTTCTGCGCGTACGGACGGTGCCAGCTTGTCGCGTTCTTTGCGCAGGCGCTCATGGTGAGCCGTGGTGCCGTTGTAGGGACCATCGACGCCAACACCGTTCGGGATGACCTGGTCTGTCTTGCCTGAACCGAAGAAGGCGTCCAGCTGCTGTTTCAGCTCGTCGATGATCGACCGCCGTGGATCCGGCATTGGCTCGCCGATCATGGCTGTGCACCGTAGTAGGCGAACAGCACAAGCAGCGCCGAGAAGCCGGCCGTCCAGCGCGCCATTCGCCATCCGAAGCGCTTCGACGTGGCCGTGACTGCGCTGAAAAAGTCAGCGTTGCGCTCGAGCTGATCGGCGTACTGGCAAGCACCGTCGTGGCCGGTACGTGCACCGCGGGAAACGCCTGTGGAGCGCTCCACCTCATCGAACAGGTTCTTGCCGAGCGGCACCACGTTGAAGCGCGGCACCTTCACTGGCTGTTCGCGACCGATCTTCATGTACATCTCCGAAGTGGAAAGCGAAACACGTTCCCGCAGGGCCTGCAGAACGGCTTGGCTTTGTTGGATGGCTGGGTTCATGCCGACTCCTTGGTTGTGGTTGCGTTTATTCGTCAGCACCCTGACCGCCTGGCGGGTGCCGGTGGGCCCAGGGGAGGGTGCTGACGGGTAAAGGCCAGTCGTAAAAAAGCCCAGTCGAAACCGGGCTTTCAGTGCGCTTCGTAGACCTCCCTACGTCACGCGGTCGACGCTGTGGCGTCTAGGGTTCGTTGTGGTTCACATGGCTGCCAATCCTCCCTCTGTTCGCTCACTGGGCTGGCAGTGGCTACCGTTCTCTAGGCTTGTTGGATGCAGGTGGCCGGCGCGTGCCGTATGTTCGTCCGCATCGGGGTGTGATCTGTCGTCCGGTCTGGGCTGCCCGGCTTACTGGCTTTCGCCTCCCATATTCCTCCGCTCCGGCTTCCCATTACTGGGCCCACCCATTGCGGGGCAAACAGATCACATCCCGATGCGGCCTGGTGCTGGGGAGTACCAGGTGCTCGGGCAGTTAACGACAGGCTGTCGTGGCGCTGGTTGTTTAGGCTGCGCTTTCCAGCGCGCAGCATTCCGCGTAATGCGCCATTGCAATAGGCATGTGGTAGCTATCGAGCGGCCACTTGTTGACTTTGCACCCCTGTCCGGCAGGGCAATAAAAAACAAACAGTTCACCCGCGTTCTTGTCCATCTCCATGCTTACCTGTGCACCGCCTGCGAACTCATCTTTGATGATGATCATCTCTTCTTGCCCTCGTTTTTCATCCCGCTGCCCACTCGTTGAATGGGCAGAAGTGATGCTTATTCGGCCTGTAGCGTTTCGATTGCCTGGCGGTAGTCGGCAGCGTTGGAACGGTTGGTGGCGGCACTTTCGTGTTCGCCTTCGCGCTCCTGGATGGCTGCGTTGTTTTCGCAGTTGGATGCGTGGGTTTCGAGCTGGGAGATTGCTGTTGCGTGCTTCATGGGCTGTTACCTCTCGGTTGTCATCCCGCTGCACCCTGTTTCCAAGGTGCAGAAGTGATGCTTTCCCTCCTATTGCCGCCGGAAGGGGCGGGGCGCATTGCTTGCCGGGTCACTCACTCGGTTCAGGCGTTTCACCATCGAGCAGCCGTACAGGGTTTTCCCTATCGTTGGCAGGCTTTCGGGCCTGTCTGCTCGCCGGTCGCCGGTAGAGGCAATGCGGTCTGTTGTTTGTTGCGCTGACTGTTAAAGAGCGGTTCAGGCCTTGAGGCCCTTCGCAGTCCCTCGTTAGTCGCTGCGATGTCGCCAATTTAGAAAACTAAACAAAATTCGTCAACATATATTTTAAGAAAACTAAATAGGCAGGCCGAAGCTTGCCTTTGAGATATGTCGGTAACTAGTGGTTTACGTGTGGGAAAACAGCAGGGTATGATCGCCAAATTACTGTATAAAAATACAGCTATAAGGGACTTAGAAATGGCAAAAAAGAAAAGACAGGAACAGCAGGAGAGGGTGGTAATGACTGGTCTTGAGAGTCTCGGGCTGCGCGTATCATCAATGATTAATCACCCAATCGCCCAGCAGCAGCGCTGGGTAACTATCCATCGCCTGGACAACGACGGCGAGCGGGAGTGGGACGAAGTGATGGGGCTGCTATCGGATACCGACGGCATAGAAATGACGTTCAATGACGACGGCGCCGTCACCTTGAAGTGGGAAGCGTCTACTGAGAATGACCCGGCCGTTCAGCAACATGAAGAGCTTTCGGTAGTTGAAGAAGAGCCAGCGCCTTTTTGAAAGGCGCAAAAAAGCCCGCTCTCGGCGGGCTTTCAAGATCAACGCTGGTCAGAACAGTGGAAACAGCGTGCCGTTTGGAAGGCGAGAAACCCCTTTTACCATAGCGCCGTTTTGGAACAGGAATTGATATCCCTCGGCGCCTGTGTAGCCGCCATAGCTATTCTTCGCATTCACGTTGACGGAGATAAGATAGCCAGCGTAGAGCTTACGACCGTCGAAGACATTACCAACCATGTACCCTTTCTCCACTTGGGAAAATTGGTACTGGGCAGAGTAGGGGTCTTTAAGAGTACGGCTGAAATACTGTTTGATCCGCGATTCCGCTTGATCCTGCTCAACCGGGAAGCCGTAGTCAGCTTGCGCGATATCTTGCGGGGTCGGACCAGCAGCACAACCAGCCAAGGTTGCGAGCGCTAGGATCGCGAAAAATTTCTGAAGCTGAAAAAGCATTGGCATCCCTCCCATAGAAGGAGGTAATTCTAGCACCAGGGCCAATTGCTATCACGCCTTCTTGGCGTTCCAAATTAATAAAACTTTCGCGTGGATCGTAACGTCGTCAATGCGCGCAGTCTGGTTTTCATAGTGCGGGTTGTCGGATATAAGCCGGTAGTGGTATTCGTCCAGTCGCATCATTCGCTTAATGTATAGCTCCTGGTGCCAGGTGACCACATAGATACCCTCGCCGATGAATTCGACGATTCCACGATCCACAATGACCAGATCCTTGTCGTTGATTGTGCCTTCCATGCTCTGACCCCAGCCGGTGATCATCGCCAGAGCTGTGGTGGACGTATAGGTTACGCCTTTCTCGCGCAGCATCTCCTCTCGCACCACCAGGTTACGCACCGCCTCGTTATAGTCGGCCGGCACTTGTCCATGGCCCATGGCCCCGCGTACGTCGTACTGGGGAATCAGGATCTCTTCTTTGAGCGGGCGCAGCGACGCAATATTCGCGGGAATGTAGGACTGATCATTCGCATCCGTGATATCAGCCTCGACCGCTGCGGCCAGTACCATTTCTCGCGCCTTGTTCGATAGGTTTTTACCCGCCTTAGACGCCAGCATGTGTGCTACCAGCTCCGCGCTGGATGAGCCGGCCTTTGGTCCATCGACCGCCACGGCATCACCCGGCTGACCTGTCCCTTCCGATAGCCAGTCCGGCGAGCACTCCAATGCCTTCGCCAGGGCGAGCAGATTCTTGCCCTTGGCGCCATTAGTTCCGCCCACCCAAAAACTGACCGTGGCCTTTGATACACCAGTCAATTTGCTGATATCGGTAGCGGTGAGGCTCAGCTCCCTCATTCGCTTAGCAACTCGATCTTTGAATTCCATATTTAGGATTCTAAACAGTTCCCTGTTTAGATAACTTGCCTTGTGTTGTTAAGAACTCTAAACTCGCCAAAGACCCTGGAGACGAACCATGACCTACGACGAAGCCCTGAAATATTTCGGCACTGGCCGCGCTATCGGCGACGCCCTTCGCGTGACCGGTAGCCGGGTATCGCAGTGCCGTACGGCGGGAGGCTTTTCCTACCCAATGCAATGCGTTCTCGAAAAAGAGTCTGCGGGTCAACTTGTTGCCCGACGTGAAGACGACCCAGCTCAGCCGATGAACGACTCGGCGGCCTGATCGATGAGCCAATGATCGCCCGAGTATCTCAAGGGCGCCACGGAAACAAATTTGAGGTTTTACGAATGGAAGATTTCTTGAGGGCTTGCCACACCACCATCAAGGAAAGTGGGGCAGAGGAGCTGGCGGGGAAGATGTGTCTTGCGCATGTGAGCCTGCTGCAGCGCTCGAACCCGGATAACTCCGCTCACCACCTGACCATCGAGCATCTGTTCGGTGTCTTGCTGCATACCGGCGACATGCGGCCCTTGATGGCACTCGCGGACAAGTTTGGTTATGAGCTGGTCGCCCGTGAGAAGCCTGCGGCCAAACCGTTGATGATGGCCCTGGGCCACCTGTCCGCCGAGTGCGGTGACGTCGGTCGATTGATCTTCGATGCGGCCGCTGACAACCACATCAGCCAGCACGAAAAGGCACAGGGCGAGAAAGCAATTCAGGAAGCAATCGAAGCGCTGCACATCCTTCGCGAATCGCTGAAGGCCGCCTGAATCGCAGGCATAAAAAAACCGCCTGGCAGGGCGGTCCTTTCAACAGCAAAAAAACTTGTGGGGCCATTATGAACACACTTGTTGCTCCAAGCAATACCGTCACCATGTCGAGCCGTGAGATCGCTGATCTCACTGGCAAGCAACACAAGGACGTCATTCGTGATATCCGCGTGATGCGTGATGCACTTCAGAAAGATGGCGCAACTTTGCTCCATCTTCAGGAAGAGAAGGATGGGCGCGGCTACACCGCCGAGTTCCTACTCGACCGCATCCTCACTGAAAACCTACTGACCGGCTACAGCATTCCGCTTCGTCATCGTGTCGTGACACGACTTGGCGAACTTGAAAGCGTGTCGCGACACTTAGCTATTCCTCAAACTCTTCCAGACGCCCTGCGTCTCGCGGCAGACCTGGCCGAAAAGAACGGTGAGCTACAGCGCCTGGTTTCAGTCCAGGCGCCAAAGGTTGCGGCTATCAAACGTTTGGCGGCCGCTGGCGGAGCTATCTGCATCACTGACGCGGCCAAACAGCTTGGCATTGCACCATCTCGGCTCTTTGCATGGCTCGAACAGAATCGTTGGATATTCCGCCGCCATGGATGCAAGCGCTGGGTTGCGTACCAGCCGCGCATCACTTCCGGACATATGACCCATAAGGTCACTGCCCTGAAGCCTGATCCAGAGACCGGCCTAGAGCGCGCCGCGTTCGATCCAATGATCACCCCAAAGGGGCTCACACGCCTCGCTGAACTTCTGCAGGAGGCCGCGTAATGGCCGGCGACTGGATCAAATTCGAACTCACCACCTTGGACAAGCCCGAGGTCTGCCAGATCGCTGACCTGGCCGATATCGACCCCGATGCTGTAGTCGGAAAGCTGATGCGCGTATGGGGCTGGTTCGACCAACAAACAGAAAATGGTAACGCTCCAAGCGTTAGCAAAAAGTTACTTGATCGTCTGGTTGGGGTTATCGGTTTCTGCGAACACATGAAATCGGTGGCCTGGATGATCGAGGTGGACGGTGTTATCAGCCTTCCTCATTTCGACCGTCACAACGGCAAGACCTCTAAAAACAGGCTTCTCACGGCAAAGCGTGTGGCAAACCACAAGGCAAGTAACGCAAAAGGTAACGGTTCAAGCGTTAGCGGCGCGTTACCTAAAGAAGAGAAGAGAAGAGAAGATCAAAACCCTATCTCTGCGCAGGAGCCTGTTGACCCTCGAATGCCCAGCGAGATGACGCTCGACTGGGTGCCGGACGAAAAGTTACTGACCACCTACGCATTCCACCGTGGCCTGGCACTCGACCTGTTCACCGAAGAAGTGCGCATCGCGTTCACTGCTCACTACGAACCGCAACACCAAGTAAACACCCAGGCCGAATGGGTGAGCATGTTGGTCAAGTGGGTGAACAACGACAAGGTCCGCGCTGCAGCGAACAACGTCACGCCCATTCGGC
Source organism: Pseudomonas sp. 34 E 7 (assembly GCF_900005715.1). Taxonomy (NCBI): domain Bacteria; kingdom Pseudomonadati; phylum Pseudomonadota; class Gammaproteobacteria; order Pseudomonadales; family Pseudomonadaceae; genus Pseudomonas; species Pseudomonas sp. 34 E 7. Next base: position 108,422 of record NZ_CVTX01000150.1, on the reverse strand, counting down.
AGAAGACCGTACCAGCCTCCGACTTCGACGATGACAGCACTGACTGGCAGAACGGGGTGCAATCATGATGAAGCAAGTATCCGCCGTAACCCAGGGCCTTTGGGCCAACCCCAAGGCAGGCGAATTTATCTCGGCCGACGAAAGCGCTTCGCCCCAGGACGAAGGCCGCCGCCAAATGGCCTCCGCGATCAACGACCTATTCACTGAGCTTCGCCTGATCCGCTCAGCCTGGCGCCAAGCATGGCCCGACAAGGAGACCTACCGCGCAGCCAAGGTCCAGTGGATGCAAGCGTTCCTTGACGAAGGCATCCGCACTCAGGGGCAGATCGAATTCGGCATGATCAAGGCACGCAAACAGGTATCTGATTTCATCCCGAGCCCTGGGCAATTCATCGAATGGTGCAAGCCGTCTCCCGAAATGCTGGGTTTGCCATCGCTTGCAGCTGCTCACCGCGAAGCCGTGCGAAATGCTCACCCGAGCATGGCTGGCCAGGGTAAGTGGTCACATGACGCGGTGTGGCACACGGCCAAGGAGTGCGGGTTTGAGAGCCTGAACAGGCTCGAAACGGCGCTAAGCCTCAAGCTGTTCGAGCGCAACTACACGATAACAACTCGGCGCCTGCTTGACGGTCTGCCACTTCAGCCAATGCCCAAGGCGCTGCCAGCCAAGGTTGACGGGCGAATCACGCCTGAGGTGGGTAAGGGGGCTCTGGCCGAGCTTCGCGCCAAGCTCGCGGGCGGTTCGCGATGAGTCGCCTGACCAAAGCGGCCCGCGACCGTGACTGCCAGGTTCGGTTTCCTGGCTGCTCTTGCGAACCGTCCACCACTGTCCTGGCGCACTACCGCCTTGGCGGCACCTGCGGTATTGGCATGAAGCCGAACGACTTCCAGGCCGCCTGGGCATGCGGGTACTGCCATGACATCGCCGACGGCCGCCTGCGATCGCCAGTTCAGTTGACCCGAGATGAGGTTCGCCTCTACCTAGCAGAGGGCGTGATGCGCACCCAGGACATCCTCATTCGCGAAGGGAAGGTGAAGCTTTGAAGCCGTTCACCGCGAAGCCATTCAGCTCGAAGCCCACGCGCGCCAAGTCAGTGGACCGCGAGGGGCTTGAGCAGGCCGCGCTGATCAAGGAGATCAGCCTGCGCTATCCGGCCGCCGCCAAGTTGATCTACCACGTCCCGAACGGCGGGCACCGGCACAAGCTGGTGGCAATGAAGCTGAAAGAGCAGGGCGTGAAAGCGGGCGTGCCTGACCTGGTGTTGCCGATGGCCCGCGGCGGGTACTTCGGGCTGTACATCGAATTCAAGGCCACGGCGCCGCATGACGCCGCCGTTTCCCCGGCCCAGGACGCATACCTGCAGGCGCTGACCGATCAAGGTTACCTGGCCATCGTCTGCCGTGGGCACTTCGACGCCATTGAGGCCATCCGCGCCTACCTACTCCAACCACAAACCAGGGCTGCGGCATGACCCAGACAATGCTCACCTCGTTTACCGACGCCGAGATACGGCGCCAGGCCGGTAATGCCGGTATCCGTGACCTGCGGGATGCTCGGTACCCGGGCGTGTATTTTCGCTTCCATCAAAACCGCGAGCGCGGCACCTGGTACCTGGTGACGGGCAACAAGTGGGACAAGATCGCCGGGTTTCCGCAGCTGCCTGTGAAGGGGTTGGTCGGCGCGCTGCCCAAGATTCGCGAGCGCCTGGCCGCCGATCCCAAGGCATCCGCCGCTGCCGGTACGCTGCACACCGTTGGCGAGCTGCTCGACTGGTTCACTGGCCGCCAGTCCGTTGATCGCAGCCTCTCAGCGAAGCGCCGCTCCACCAACACATCGATCATCTCATGCCATCTTAAACCACGGCTCGGCACCTTGGTGGTGGAGGACGTTGACCGGGCCACGCTCGACAAACTGGTTATGTGGCCGATGCAGGCCGAAATGTCGCTGTCCTATGTGCGACTGATGTGGGGCGTGCTGGTCGTCGCCTTCCGCCAGGCTGAGAAGCTGCGCCTGATCACCACCAACCCCATCGCCGGGTTCAAGTTCACCGACTTCACCAAGGCCCGCATTCAGCCGAAGCCGTCTCGCTTGCGTGCGGTGCAGCTCGAGCAAGTCATAGGCCAACTGGCCGACGGCTTCGATCAGCACCCGCAGGACTGCATGCTGGCCTTGATGATGCTGTGCCATGGCACCCGCGCCGGCGAGACCCGGCAAGCACAATGGTCCCACCTGACCCTGGGTGAGCAGGGCGAGTGGTTCATTCCCACCGAGAACACCAAGACCCGCTGTGAGCATCACCTGCCGCTCACCCATCAGGTTTGTGCGCTGCTGGAGCGGTACCGGGACTGGCAGGCGTCCAAGGGCTACAAGGGCACCTACCTGTTCCCCGCCCGTATCCGTGGCCCGATGAGTGATAGCCAGGCCTGCGCTGTGTTCACGCGCCTGGGTAAGGGTGAGTGGACGAGTCACGACCTGCGCAAGGTGGCCCGAACCGGCTGGACTGACCTGGGCGTCGACTTCCTGATCGGCGAGATGCTGGTGAACCACACGATGACCCGCAACGTGCAGACCTACATCCATACCTCGGCGGAACTGCTCAAGCGTGAGGCGCTGAACAAGTGGCACGACTGGTTAGACGGGAAGGGTTTCAACCTGATTCACCGCTCGACCATGACTAGAAACGGAAATTCGCACAATGGCGCCGAGGCCTTAAATGGCGCGGCCTCTAGCCAAATTCAGAAACCATAAAAGGCGAGGTTTAAAAATGATGATTTTGCTCGAAAGGCACACCGGCCTCGCCGTGAATCCCGCCGATGTCAGTTCGGTGGTGATCCGCAGTTCGAACGGCTGGCAGGTTCTCGACGTGAAAATGTCGACGGGCGATCGGCACTTGGTCAGGCACACCGCCCATTGTTCGGACGGTGACGACATCTACGCGCTGCACAAGCTGCTGCTGGAGTCCAAATGAAGAAATCCCACGGCCCGGCATTCCGCCGCACCCTGATTCCGCTGGAGCATTGCAAGTCCTGCAAGGGAAAGGCAGTGGTCCAAGGCCTCTTTCATCACCTGGACTGCATTGACTGCCACGCCTCGGGTTGGGTCCGGGCGGATGGCGGTGAGCCGCTTTCACTTCAGGATTTGGTGACCCAATTGAGTTTCAACCTGAATGCCGCGCATGACATGTTCTTAGCGAGCAAGAGCGACCTAAAGCCCGTGGGCCTTCTCAACTATTACGACCAGAACAACCGCCGCGGCGCCGGCGGCACCAACTACACAGGGGATTGAGCCATGGCCTTCACGCCGACATTTAAAGAACGCACCGCCGAGGATCTGCTGGAGCATTGGGGCCGCTGGGTTGTGCTTGGCTCTGGCGTGGCTTGCTGTGCGTCCCGCGAGAACACCATTCTTTCGCCGATGATCACCGATGACGATGCATTGATGATTGACGGATTGATGGGCCGCCTGCTCAAACGCTACCCGGAATGCGGCCAGGTGCTGATGAAGTACTACACCACCCGCGACAGCTCGCTGATGGAGGTCGGCAAGAAAATGGGCTTCGGCGAAGAGAAGACGCGCGGGCTCTGGAAGGCGGGTATCGCGTGGATTGATGGGGCTTTAGACATTCGCCGTCAGGCCGCTTGACAGCCCCGGTCCCTGCATATAGATTTCAGTTACTTTGCGGTTTTTCCGCGAGCAAAGCCCGACTCTAAAGTTGGGCTTTTTGCTTTCTTATGCAGCGAAGCATTGAGGTTGATTGCAAGTTGGTGTGGTGGCATGGTGATGGCTGATTATCGGTAGCCTAGAAGGATGTGCGTCATGCCTGATCTTTTCCTGAAGACCCTCAATACAACAGTAAATAACCACAACTATTCATTTGGCATAACGCTTGTCATCGCTGGTGGAGTGATTACCGGGACGTTGATCTCTGCCAAAGATTTCTTCGATGGTTTTGCCGACTCGCTTTCCCAGGCCTGGCCCAGCGGTCCAAATGAGGATATTCGTTCGAGCTTCGCGGAGTGGGGTCAACCTGAGGCGGCGAGTCTTCACGAAGACTTTATTCACCTCAAAGATGCTCGATACGTCAGTGGTAGAGATATGGTTCCAGCCATGCCTGAGGGGCTTTTGTGGCGAGGTCGCCTCGATGCTGTTAGTGGCTTCTCGCTAGGAACGTATAGCCAACCCTAATTTCTGATTCCCATAGTTTTTTAACTGAGCCTCGGCATTTGCCGGGGCTTTTTCGTTTTCGGCCCCACCACACCCATCGCCCCGACCTGGGAGTGCTGCTGGAGCCGGACCTATCACGCTCCCCCAAAGGGAGGACTGCCGGATGTCCTCGAACATGCCTGAGAAAAACCCCGACTTCTGGGCCCAGGTCTGGCTGGTCCTCTCGAACCCACTGTGGCAGGGCGCAATCATGGCCTTCACGATCACGCTGTTGCGCGTGCTGTACGACGCCAAAGAGCCGAACTATTGGCGCATCTTGTTCGAGGCGCTGCTGTGTGGGGCCTTGAGCCTGTCAGCCAGCAGCATCATCGAATGGATGGAGTGGCCGCCGAGCTTGTCGGTGGCGGCTGGTGGTGCCATTGGCTTCATCGGCGTCACGGCGATCCGTGACCTGATCATTCGGTTCCTGGGCAGAAAGGCGGACTCAGCATGAAGGCGATCGCAGTAGCAATCATCGTCGCCCTGGTGGGCCTGTTGCTTGTCGGCATCCAGCAGATGCGGGTCGAGGATCTGCGAGACGAAAAGCTCGTTGAGACCCAGGCGAAGGTGGACGCCATCAAGGCCAACACCGAGAGCCAGGCCACCATCACAACCCTGCGGGGCGAGGCCCAGCGCAACGCTGACTACCTGAAAGACTTGACCAAGCGCATCAGGGCCAGCGAGAAGAAAGCCGACAAGGCGAGGAAAGACTTTGAAAATCTCAAGCGCAACAGCAAGCATGTTCGTGACTGGGCTGCTCAGCCTCTGCCTGACGGCCTGCGCGGCAAAGCCGGCGGTGGTGACAAAGACCCAGGCCGTAAGAATTGAAGCGCCCGAACTGATTCCCTGTGAGCGGGTGGACCAGGCCGAAGCCGACCTTCGCATCAATGGCGATGTGTGGGAGTTGAAGGACAAGGCCATCAAATTGCTGGATACCTGCGCTGACCAGGTGGATGCGCAGATCGTGCGCAGCCAGAGCAAGTAGTTCGCGCCACGATTTCGAATGCGCCTAATCGTGGCGCGCAACATGAGGATTCACCCATGGACAACCAGCACAAGAAAATCACCGGCTATCGCGACCTGAACCAGTCCGAAATCGATGGCATGAACTCCATCAAGGCGCTGGAAGCTGACACCGGCGAACTGTTCAAGCAGATCGGCCAGATTGAGGGCGTCGACCAGCGCCTGCTGGCACTGGCCAAGACGAACTTGCAGCAGGGATTTATGTGGTTCGTTCGCTCGATCGCCAAGCCTGCCGATCCTTTCAGCTGATGTGCCTGTCCCGCCACGCTGAACGCCTTCCACCGCCCACAACTGAAAGGCACGGGCGGCCGTCGCCTCTGCCACCAACCATGCGCACACCCCGGCCCGCATCGATCATCCCAAGCATCGGCTCGATGCTGTTGGTCCTGGTCTTTATCGCTGGTGTGGCTGTAGGCGCCAAGATGGCAGGAGGCTGGTGATGAGCAGGTTGACTAGCATCAAGCCTCGCATGAGTGCAGCAGAGTCCCGGCCCTTCGCTTTGCCAGTGGCACCCGAGGGTGTCGATGGTTGGGGTTCCGGTCGTGGCGGTCGTCCTTGGCGGCGAATACGTGCTGCGATTCTTCTCAGGGATAACTACACATGCCAGGCGTGTGGCGTTATCACTCAGCAGCTTGAGGTTGACCACATCCTCAACAGGGCCAGGGGCGGCACGAATGATGATGCGAACCTCCAGGCGCTCTGCATCCCCTGCCACAAGCTGAAGACTGCTTCGGAGTCAGCTGAAGGCTTGGGGAAGGCGCGCTGATGGAGCGGCGCGCGTAAATGAGAACCCATATCGTTTTGGTGTATGTAGCACGCCAGTACCCCATGGGGCGGGTCTAAACCGTGGAAGGTTTTGTACAGGACACCGCCCCCGATCTCATGTAGAGATTTTTTCCCTCTCACAGGTTTTTTGTTAATGGCGTTAACAACTAAACAGCGCGCATTTGTCGAGGCTGTTAGGAGAGGTGCGTCCAATCGTGACGCGGCAATAGCCGCAGGATACGCAGCTTCCAGCGCTTCGGCCGCCGGATCTAGGCTGGCTAAGCATCCAATGGTTATGGCTGCGTTGGCAGGCGCCCCCGTTAACAAGAATGTTAATGGCGGTGCCACCGCCCATGTCCCTAAACAGGCCCCCCTTGATCTGGATGAGGGCGCCGAAGCGTTCTCATTTGATGCCGCCAGGGTGTTGTCATTTTCCGACCCGAAAGATTTCTTGTTGGCCACCATGAACGACTTCAGCACCGAGCCGAAGTTGAGAGTTGATGCCGCCAAAGCATTGATGCCTTTCGTGCATCCGCGCAAAGGCGAAGGAGGCAAGAAGGACGAAAAGGACCAGGCCGCGAAATCGGCGAGCAAGGGCAAGTTCGGTGCTGCCGCACCACCTCAACTGAGATCGGTGAAGTAAATGAGCGAGCCCGTCTGGAGTACCAGTTGCCCAGATTGGGAAACGAAAATTGTAAATCGCCAGTCGCTGGTGCCTTTTGCGCCACTGTTTCCTGACGAGGCCCGGGCCTGCATGCAGGTCATGGGCGATCTTCGCATTGTGGATGCTCCAGGCAGCCCGCTGATCAGTCAGTCATGCGCCCCATGGATTGATGATTTAGGAAACGCAATTTTCGGTGCATACAACGCTGAAACCGGTGAGCGCCTCATTAAGGAGTTCTTCCTGCTCATCAGCAAGAAGAACGCAAAAAGCACGATTGCCGCTGCAATTATGCTTACGGTGCTGATCCGCAATTGGCGGCAGTCCGCAGAGTTCATCATTTTGGCGCCCACCATTGAGGTAGCCAATAATGCATATGCCCCTGCCAGGGATATGATCAAGCACGACGAGGAACTGAGCGCGCTGCTGCACGTTCAGGACCATGTTCGAACGATCACACACCGCGAATCGGGCGCGACCTTGAAGGTCGTAGCCGCTGACCAGAATACAGTTGGCGGTAAGAAGGCTGCGGTTGTCCTGGTCGACGAATTGCACCTGTTCGGCAAGAACCCACATGCGGCGAACATGCTTCGAGAAGCGACGGGTGGATTGGCTTCCCGGCCAGAAGGTTTCGTGATCTACCTCACGACTCAGTCGGACCAGCCGCCGGCGGGTGTTTTTCGCGAAAAGCTGATGTACGCCCGTGGCGTGCGAGACGGCACGATTGTTGATCCGAACTTCCTTCCGATCATCTATGAGTTTCCGAAATGGATGATTGATGCCGGAGCGCATCGTTCACCCGAGAACTTCTACGTGACCAACCCCAACATGGGTTACTCGGTCAGCGAAAAATTCCTGATTCGTGAAATGGGCAAGGCTGAGGAGGCGGGTGAGGCCGAGGTGCTTGGTTTTATGTCCAAGCACTTGAACGTTGAAATCGGTCTTGCGCTGCGCTCTGATCGCTGGGCTGGTGCGGATTTTTGGGCTGCTGCGGCTATCCCTATTTTGACCTTGGACAAGCTGATCGAAATGTCCGAGGTGATTGCGGTGGGTATTGATGGCGGTGGGCTTGATGACCTTCTTGGGTTTGCCGCCGTAGGTCGTGACAAGCGAACACGCGATTGGTTGGTCTGGACTCATGCCTGGGCTCACCCGTCAGTGCTCGAGCGGAGAAAGGCCGAAGCCCCACGGTTTAAAGATTTCGAGAAGGACGGGAATCTGACGCTATCTGAGCGAATTGGTGATGACGTAGCGGATGTGGCTGACCTGGTAGAGCAGGTAGAGGCATCCGGGCTCCTCGACAAAGTGGGCTGCGACCCAGTCGGTATTGGCGCGATTTATGACGCAATGATTGAACGAGAAATTCCTCCGGAAAAGATCGTTGCGATCAGTCAAGGCTGGAAGCTCGGCGGGGCGATCAAGACCGCAGAGCGGAAGCTGGCCGAGGGCGGTATGAAGCACGGGGGGCAGGCGATGATGGCCTGGTGCGTGAGTAACGCAAAGGTTGAACCCAGAGCCAACTCAATCCTGATCACTAAGCAAGCCAGCGGGTCGGCCAAGATCGACCCCTTGATGGCTCTATTTAACGCCGTGACCCTGATAGCTCTGAACCCTGAAGGCAGGGGTAATGACGACTTCATGGCTGCCATTCGGAATCCAATAATCGTATGAATCCATTGCACGTATTTGTTGCCGCCGCTCTGTGCGGATTCGCCCTGGCCGTCGCGGGGATTTACGTTCTTGCTGGTTTAGGTTGGTCCCTGCTCGCGGGATCGGTGGCATTACTTCTCATCGCTGGTTTCGTGCGCAAGGGGCTAACAGATGGCTAAGTCTCTTTCGTCAGTCATTGGGAGCGCCGCGCGAAAGCCAAGCGCCTCGGTCACTGACTGGATCGGCAAGACGATCAAATTGACGGATGGTGGCTTCTGGGGGCAGTTTCTTGGGGGGCAGTCCAGTTCTGGCAAGACAGTAACGGTCGATAATGCAATGCACCTGTCTGCTGTTTGGGCGTGCGTTCGTATTATCTCCACCTCCGTAGCCGGTCTACCACTAGGGGTGTATCAGCGGGATGCTGACGGCGGGAGAAAGGATGCCCGTGACTTCGCAATATATGACGTTATCCATAACAGCCCCAACGAGGATATGACGGCGTTCCAGTTTTGGCAGGCAATGGTTTCGGCAATGCTGCTGCGCGGAAATGCCTTTGCAGAAATTCTGCGAATTGGTGGCCGAGTTGTAGCTCTGGACTTCCTGTTGCCCTCGCGGGTCGACTTGGATCTGGATGGCGATGGAAGAATTGAGTATTGGTATTCGCCTCGCAAAGGGCCCCGTCGCAAAATTGAACGCTCCGATATGCTGCATATTCCAGCATTCAGCCTTGATGGGCGGGTGGGGCTGTCGGCAATTCGTTACGGTGCTGATGTATTCGGGTCAGCAATGTCTGCTGATGACGCTGCCAACGGCACCTTTAAAAACGGTTTGCTTCCCGCGGTCGCTTTCAAGATTGATCGGACTTTGAAGCCTGAGCAGCGCGAAGAGTTTCGTGACTACGTCAAGCAGGTGTCTGGCGCCCTAAACGCCGGCAGGTCGCCCGTGCTTGAACAGGGCATCACGCCGGAAACGATCGGCATCAATCCTGTGGATGCACAGCTCCTGGAGTCGAGGGCCTATAGCACTGAGGAAATCTGCCGCTGGTTTGGTGTTCCGCCCTGGATGGTTGGCAAGACGGATTCAGGCAGCAACTGGGGTACCGGCCTTGAACAGCAGATGATCGCATTCCTCACGTTCAGCATCAGTTCGGTCACTAACCAAATTCAGCAATGTATCAACAAGCGCCTGCTGACACCGGTCGAGCGCCGCACCTATTACTCGGAGTATGCGCTGGAGGCCTTCCTGAAGGCTGACAGTGCAGGGCGCGCTGAGTGGTACAGCAAGATGACCCAGAACGGCGTGATGACCCGCGACGAATGCAGGGTCAAAGAGAATTTGCCACGGCACGGAGGAAACGCCGACGTGCTCACGGTGCAAACCAACTTGGCGCCGATTGATCAACTCGGCAACAAAACCGATGGCCAAGCCGCGCAGGCTGCCTTAAAAAGCTGGCTCGGCCAGAGCGAGGAGTAAACATGCCGAAATCAATCAAGGCGAACAGCATGCGTTGTGAAATTACGCCGCGTGCACTTGAGATGTGGAACCCAGGCATCCAAGCGGCCCTTGAGGCCGACACAGACACCATCACTATCTACGGAATCATTGGTGAGGATTGGTGGGGTGAGGGCAACACTGTAAAGCGTGTCGACGCAGCGCTTCGTGTCATCGGCGATAACCCGGTCACCGTTTACATCAACTCGCCAGGTGGCGATATGTTTGAGGGTATCGCGATTTACAACCGCCTGATGGAGCATTCTCAGGAGGTCACCACGAAAGTTCTGGGCTTGGCTGCCTCTGCCGCTTCAGTGGTTGCCATGGCCGGCGCCAAGCGGGAAATTGCCAAGAGCGCTTTCTTGATGATCCACAACTGCTGGACTTACTTCGCCGGAAACCGACACGCGATCCGCGAGCTCGCCGATACGATGGAGGAGTTCGACCAAGCTATGGTCGGTGTATATGCCGATACGAGCGGCCAAGACGAAAAGGACATTGAGAAGATGCTCGATGCCGAAACCTACTTGAATGGCACCACGGCTCTCGAAAAGGGCTTTGCCACCGGGTTAATTTCGGCGGCAGAAGTCAAAGAAACAACGGATGAGTCCCGGGCTCAAGCGCAAGCTGCGCGCAAACTCGATGCAGCCTTGGCCAAGTCAGGGATGCCGCGTAGTGAGCGACGAAAACTGATTTCCGAAATCAAGACCGGCATGCCTAGCGCTGCTGGCGGCGACACGCTTCGCGCTGTCGTGCCGGGTAAGCCTCGCGCTGCCCTTGATGTATCCGCGTTTGAAGAAACCGCAACCCAGGCGTCAGCACTACGGGACCTCCTTCCCATTCGCTAGACGACTGTGTCAGCAACCCGATTAGTAACCGCCCAAGTGGCGGTTTTTTCATTTTTGAAGGAAACAAACCATGCCAGTAGATCTGTCCCAAATCGAAGCGTCTCAGAAGCAAACCCAGTCTGACCTGAAAGCCGTCGGCGATCAGATCAAGACTTACGCCGAGCGGACCGAGAAGGAAATCAAAGCCTCCGGCGAGATGCAGGCCGAAACCCGTGCCAAGGTGGATGAGCTGCTGACCAAGCAAGGGGAGCTGCAGGCTCGTATGCAGGACGCCGAGCAGAAACTGGTCAATGCAGGCAAACCGAACGAGCCGGAGACTCAGCAGTCTGCCGGCCAAATGGTTGCTGCCAAAATGCAGGAGGAGGGCGTAAGCAGTTCTTTCCGAGGTTCTCGACGTGTCGAGGTACCGCGCGCAGCAATTACTTCGGCACCAGCTTCCGGCGGAGCTCTTGTTCCTGCTGAACGGGTTGGTGTGATTTTGGCTCCCCAGCGTCGACTCACCATTCGTGACCTGGTAGCGCCGGGTACTACTGGTGCAAACGCCGTCGAATATGTCCGCGAGACGGGCTTCACCAACAACGCAGCCATCGTTGGCGAGGGCTTGGCCAAGCCTTATAGCGAACTGACCTTTGGTCTCGAAAATGCGAACGTGCGCACTATTGCCCATTTGTTCAAGGGCAGCCGGCAAATTCTGGATGACGCCGCCGCGCTGCAAAGCTACATCGATGCCCGCGCTCGTTACGGCCTGCTGCTGGCTGAAGAGGCTCAACTGCTTTACGGCAACGGTACCGGCAATAACCTGCACGGCATCATCCCCCAGGCCCAAGCATATGTGACCCCGGCAGGCATCACGGTAGCGGCTGAGCAGCGTATCGACCGCATCCGCCTGGCCTTGCTGCAAGCCACCCTGGCCGAGTTCCCGTCTACTGGCATTGTGCTCAACCCAATTGACTGGGCGGCAATTGAGCTGCTCAAAGACGGTGAAAACCGCTACATCATTGGCAAGCCGCAGGAAGGCACCTCGCCACGCCTTTGGAATCTACCGGTGGTTGAGACCCAGGCAATTGTTCAGGGCCAGTTTCTTACCGGCGCCTTTAGCCTTGCAGCCCAGATCTTTGATCGGATGGGTATCGAGGTTCTGGTCTCGACTGAGAACGACAAAGACTTCGAGAACAACATGGTCACCATCCGGGCCGAGGAGCGATTGGCCTTCGCGGTCTATCGTCCAGAAGCTTTCGTTACCGGCCCTCTGGTTGCTGCTCCTTAACTTGCTACCGGTTCAGGTCTCAATGGGAGGCCTGGATCGATTGGAGAATTGTTATGAGTCGAGCAAGAAAGAACGAGGCAACTCAGCAAAATAATGAAGCGGAAAAGACGCTGACTGCAGATCAAATAATTGTTGCCAGTCAGTCGGCCAGCGCCCAGCCTGACGCTGCTGACGCTGCTGACGCTGCTGACGCTGCTGACGCTGCTGACGCTGCTGACGCTGCTGACGCTGCTGACGCTGCTGACGCTGCTGACGCTGCTGACGCTGCTGACGCTGCTGACAGCTTCATTACCATCTATCCACTGAGAAGCTATCTAGACGGCAAGGAAATTCGTAATGCTGGAGGTGACGGCTATAGATCACCGAAGCATGAAGCGAGCCTTCTGATTGCCAAAGGATTGGCTACAACACTCAACCCGAAGTCCTGAAATGAACGTCATTCCGACCGATGAAGCGATGCGACACCTGCGAGCCGAAGAGGACGATCGTGCGGATGTTGAGTTGTACCTTGCTGCGGCCGAGGACAGCGCGGCGCAGTTTATGAATCGTCGTTTTTACGCTGATCAGGGGGCGCTGGATGTGGCGATCGCAGAGGGGTCTGCAGGGGATCGCCCGATCCTGATCAATCCAACCATTCGCGCCGCCTGCCTGCTCATTGCCGGCAACCTTTACGGAAACCGAGAAGATGTTGTTGTGGGCACAATCTCTTCAGAGCTTCCTGGCGGATCCCGATCGTTGCTAACGCCATATCGTATTGGCTGGGGGGTTTAATGCGCGCTGGACGTTTGCGTCACTCTTGCAAGATGTTCAAGCCGGTGCTGACCAAGAATAAATCCGGCGGCTTTGATACCACATGGGCCGAGATCGGCAAGCTGTGGGCAGAGATCGCAGTGCCAACTGGACGTGTATCACCCGTTGCCGAGCAACTGAAAGCTGTGATCACCGCCGAGATTCGCATCCGGCCCCGGGCTGATGCTGTCGCGGGCAATCGTCTTGTGCACGCGGTGAAAGGAGTCACCACAACTTACTTGATCGGTGCAGCGCTGCTCAATAATGAGCGCGACATGCTTCGATTACTTTGCTCAAACGTACCCAATCCATAGAGGTGAATCATGAAAGTAGTTGCCCTGGGCACTCTTTCCGGCGCTGCTGGCGACCGGGAGAAAGGCGAGGAATTCACGGTGGACGCCAAGCTTGGCGCCGAACTGATCGGTCGCGGACTAGTTGAGTCTGCTCCTGAGTCGCCCGCCGCCGAAAAGGCCGGAAAGGTCAAGGAGTAGAGTATGGCCGCCCGCCGCTCGCGTATGTCGGGCGACTTCAAGCTTCGCCGTATGCTCCACACAATCCACCAAACCATGGATAACGAGCTTGCCCCGGCTATGCTTGATTCCGCAGACCGCATCTTAACTACCATGAAAGAGTTAGTCCCGAAGGACACGGGTGCCGCCGCGGCAGCTCTCAAAGTGTTCGTTTCGAAAAGTGGCCTTGATGCGCAGATTGGTATTCGCGGAAAGCGAGACAATAGTCGATTTTTCTACCTAAAGTTCATTGAGTATGGAACTAAGGGTTATACGGGCGGGAAGCGTTCTGGCGGGCGGAATCGTCGCGACACAAACAAAAGTGATGGAACTCACTTCTTTGGTAAAAACCCAGATATTCCAGCTCGTCCAGCGCACCCGTGGCTTCGACCTGCAAAGGACGTGAACCGGGAATATGTGATTGCCAATATCCAGGCAGCAATAGGCCGGACGCTCAGCAAGGCTAGCAAGGGGCTATCTAATGGCTGATCCGTCTGTTGCGCTGCAGGAGGCGCTCTACGCTCGGTTACTTGCCGAGGTGTCATGCCCTGTCTACGACGGCGCCCCCATGAACTCACCGATGCCATATGTCTCCTTTGACCGGGAGATATCCACCAACATCTCGCCTATTGCCGGTAGGAAGCGTGAGCAACGGCTGATCTACCTGTCGGTCTGGTCTGACGCCCATGGCCAGGCCGAGGTGAAGCGCATCCTCGGCGAGGTTGCTGCTGCTCTGGACGAGCGCCGCCTGCCGTTGACCGTCGGGCGTGCTGTATCGGTCCGCGTCGAGCAGGCCGACGCCCAGCGCGATGCTGATGGCGTCACATATCAAGGATCGGTAACGGTCCGCGTCATCACCACTCACTAATCCCAACACCCGGCCGCACCGCGGCTTTATCCAATGTGCCCTTGGAGGAACCCCCATGGCCGAAGACAACCTCAACACAGCCGCCGGCTGCCGAATCGGTATCGGCAGCAAAAACGGCGCTAACACTGAAGCGCTCTATAAGGCGGACACCTATGTCGATATCGGGGAGGTAGAAGACCTGGGCGAGTTCGGCGACACGTTCAGCTCTGTGAACTTCACGTCGCTTCGCGATGGGCGCGTGCGCAAGTACAAGGGCACGGCGGACGCCGGCGACCTGACCCTGGCCGTCGGCCTGGACAACGGCGACCTGGGCCAGGCCAAGCTGAAGATCGCTCACCGCGATCGCAGCAAGGGCGATTACAACATCAAGATCACCCTGAACGACGGCGACCCTTCCGCTACCCCGCCATTGCTGCCGACCACGTTTTACATGCGCGGCAAGGTTATGAACAACACTGTCGCAGCGGGCGCAGCTGACAACGTCGTCCGCCGGAACGTCACTATCGGCATCAACTCCGATATTTTCGAAATCGAGCCAGAGCCGGCCGCCGCTTAATCACGGGGCTTCGGCCCCGAATCCTAAGGATTCGACACATGAGCAAAACCCTTTACGGTACCGTCGACATCAAGTTGGGCGACGAAACGTACACTTTGACGCCTACACTCGGCGCCGTACGTGCGATCGAGGCCCACTTCGGCGGTCTGCGCGGTGCGTCCCAGGCCATCAATGCATTGAGCATCGTTGGTTGCGCTGTGATTATCGCCGGTGGTGCTGGCTTGAATGGCAAAGACGCCGAGGCCGTGCCTGATCTGGTGTGGAAGGCGGGCGTGCTGAACGTTTCCGTGCAACTGAACGCGTACCTGGTGGCGCTGTACAATCCGAAAGACCCCGATGCGGGAAAGGAAAAGCCGGCGGCGGCGTAAGTGCTGTCGAGGACGACAGCTACGTCGACCGGCTCTACGCTGTAGCCACCGGCTGGCTTGGATGGCCGCCACACATTGCCTGGTCCACTCCTATGCCCGAATTGTTCCTGGCCATGGATGCCAAGATCGAGTGGGCGCAGATGACCAACCCGTTTGGCACCGGCAAGACAAAGACCAAGTCTGAGAAGCCATCGGCGTCTACCGTGGCGGATAAGCTGCGCCAGGCGCTCACAGGTAGGCAGGCTCAGTAGTACGAGAGTAGCAATAAGTGCTTTTTGAGATCAGGCAGTGGTAAATTCCCTGAAATACAGGGAGTGAAGCGATGCGTGTTTCTATTTTGATTGCTGCAATGGCAGTGTTGTACGGGTGCTCAGGTCCACAGCCTGCTGTACGGTCTTCTGCGGGCAGCGCCCAGGTTTCGCCTACTCAAAAAGAGGTGTTCATAAAGTTCGACCCTGCTGGAAAAAACGTTCAAGCCAAAAGCTTTTCTTCCGCCAAGGACCTCTTAGGGGAGATAAAAAGGCTCGGCGGTCCGAGAGGGGAGTATGAGACCGACGCTGAGTTCGCTAGCAGAATGGCTTCGTTTGGAAACTTTTCCGTAAACGGGGTCGTTCTTCCATCATCGATCAAGTTTGATAGGGTTACCGGTGAGTTCTCGTTGCGTGTCTCAATGCATGACGCTCAGGCGAGGGGATTTAAGAGTGGGCTGGATGCATTGAAGGCGGCCAATACAGACTATCCGGCGTTCGATCTGGGGGAGAACACGTATTCTAGAGGTACCTATTCTGGACAGAACTCTTTCGGGGCGACGGCGCTGATCGAGAAGCAGAAAATTGACCGATATTTTCTAGTGTTCAACCCTGTCCCTAAACCTCCTGGAACCATATTTTTCTACAACGTTTCAGGGAAGTTGAAAATATCTGCAAAAGAAATGGAGAGCGAGCGGGACAATATTCGAGTCAATTTTACCGTGATGCCGGTACCGGGATTTGTGCAGACCGCCAGGAACTATCACGCGCCAACTATCAGTAGTCCGCATGAATCGGAGATTGATAGTTACTTTTTCCAAACAAAAGTTTTTTGGATTAAGGTCGTAAATATCAGAACTGGCCAAGTTTACGACGAAGAAGCAAAAATGAGTATCGAGACAATCTGATTTAATTTATTCATCAAGAAAACCCACTTCGGTGGGTTTTTTATTGCCTGGAGAAAAGCATGGCTGATACCGACGTACAGGGGATGCTCGTCCGCATCGAGGCGACCACCGCCCAGTTGCGTCAGGAAATGGCGCGTGCCGATTCCAGTGTTGCTCAAGCCTCGGGGAAGATCGATAAAAGCTTGGGCCGCGTTGATTCTGCCTTCGATCGTATCGGAGAGCGGGCTCAGCATGCTTCAGGATTGATAAAGGGGGCACTCGCTGCAGCAATTGGTGCTGCTGGTATTGGCAAGATCATTGAGGCGGCCGACTCCTACGGCCAGATGTCTGATCGTATCGGTATGGCGACTGCGAGTGTGGGCGAATACGATCTGGTGCAGCAGCGCCTGCTTGATACCGCAAAGCGCACATACCGACCGCTCGCAGAGGCCCAAGAGCTTTACATCCGAACCTCGGATAGCCTGAAGTCAATGGGTTACAACACCAGCCAAGCGCTGGACGTGATGGACAGTTTCAGCTTTCTGCTTGTCACAAACTCAGCATCAGCTGACAAGGCCGGCGCCGCTATTGATGCGTATTCGAAAGCGCTTCAAACGGGGAAAGTAGAGGCGGACGGTTGGCAATCCATTCTCGCGGCCATGCCGACTGTAGTCGACACCCTCGCAAAAGCCACCGGTAAAAGCGCTGAAGAGATCCGAAGTCTCGGCGCCCAGGGAAAGCTCGGACTCGATATCCTGACGGAGGGTCTTCAGAAGGCTTCAAAGGCGAATGGTGAGCTTGCAGATGCGATGAGCGTAGCTGTTCACGATGCAGTACAAAACCTCTCTAATGCGTTCAGCGTATATGTCGGAAGGCTGGACGAGACGATTGGGTTTACTGGCGTTCTTGGCAAAGCCATCGGCGTGGTGGGTGAGAATTTCGAAACCATCGCCGATGTTGCAATCATGGCCGCCATCGCTGCTCTTGGGCGGTATGGCGCCCTATCTGTCTCATCTGCTGCGTCAGCCACATATTCGGCGCTCAAAGACGTTGCCGCCAGAAAGGCTCAGGCCACAGCTGTGTTGCTGGTGGCGCAGGCCGAGCAGCAGAAAGCCCAGACTTCGGTTTTCTTGGCCGAGAAGGAAGCGATCGCAGCGCGCGGTACCGCAGTCCAGACTCAAATGTCGCTTCAACTGGCCGAGGCAAGACTGGCGGAGACGCGCGCCACTAACGCCGTTGCCGCTGCCCAGACCGGTGTTAGTCGTGCAGGCTTCGGTCTCCTCGGTATGCTCGGTGGCCCCGTAGGCGTAGCCGCGCTCGCGATCGGCGCCGCGACTGCTTTCCTGACTCTGCGCAACAATACAAGCGTTTTAGAAGAGAAACTGGGCGATCTGGGGGACCCCCTTGATAAGCTCGTTGAGCGATTCAACAAGCTCAATCGCGCAACTCAGTCGGTCACGCTGCGCGAACTCAAAGCCTCCATTGAGGATGCCGAGGGCGATTTGACCACGGCCGCCGGCTCGATCGCCTTTGAGTTTCAGAGCAGCCTGACCAATGCTGGCCTCGCCGGTGCTTCTGGGTTCATGGCTGGCATCGCTCCTTTGCCGCCGGAATTCCAGTCGGCAATGGACATCATCAAGAAGGCATCGTCCGACCAGTCGGCCGGTATGGTTGTTGACTGGAAGGCTGTTGCCGACCAGGTGCGCGAAGTTCCCGGAGTGACTGCCGAAATGGCAGACGCACTTGAAAAAAGTGGCGGGGCCGCAGCCGAGAAGGCCGAGTTAATCGCCAAGCTCAGGACCGCACTGGCTGAGCTCACCGGTCAGACCGATGAAAATACCAGGTCAGAGCTAGAAAATGCCGCAGCAAAGGCTGCGGCGGCTGGTGTCGGTCAAAAATATCTCGAACTTTTACAGAAGCAATTAGGCGCAGCCCAGGACAAGACGGCTCTCGCGGCGGCCAATCGGTTCATCTCAGAGAACACGCTTCTAACAGAAGAGATGATTGTTGCCATCCGGTCAGCGGCTGCCGCCAAGGATGCCCAGAAAGCGGCAGACGACGCTGCAACAAAGGCCAAACAAAAGAACACCAGTGCCACCGAGTCTGCCGCCAAGCAGCAACTGAAGTCCTTCGAGACGGCTGAGGAAGGCTACAAGCGTCAGATCGAACTGATCAACACCACCGGCGACAAGCAGAAAGACGCCACAGAGGTCATGAAGCTTTCCTTCGAGCTGCAGGAAGGCAAGCTTGGCAAGCTGAGCGAGGCGCAAAAGAAAAAGCTCATGGGCATGGCTGCCGAGCTGGATGCGCTGAACAAGCTAAAGAAGGCCAATGAGGATGACCTTAAGCTGACGGCCTTCAAAAACGCCCAGGCTCTGACAACCCAGACAACGAAGGATGGTTTTGACCAAGAACTGGCCGGCGTCGGCATGGGGGATAAGGCCAGGGATAGGATGCGTGCCGACCTGGCCATGCGGCAGAAATACGCTGCGGACGTGGTCGCACTCAACGAGCAGCGGAATACCGGGCAGATCGGCGCCGAGCTATACGCCAGCCAAACTCAAGTTCTTCAGGACGAGCTGAACAAGCGATTGCTGGCGCAGGAGAACTTCTACGCCGCGACTGACGAGCAGCAAGCCAATTGGATGAACGGCGTTAATGAGGCGTGGGCGAACTACGCCGATGCCGCCCGCGACTACTCGGCCCAGGCTGCGGACATCACCATCACGGCGCTGCAAGAAGGAACCAGCGGGCTTGGCACTTTCTTCGCCGATGTGGCCAGCGGTGCGGAGGATGCCGACGACGCGCTGGGTGACATGGTTGGCAATTTCGCCAAGTCGATGCTCAAGGCCTTGGGCGACATGGCGGCGCAGTGGTTGATCTACCAGGGTGTGCAGCTGCTCGTTGGCAAGGCAACCCAAGCAGGGGCCGCAACCACGCTGGGGGCGAATGCCGCGGCGATGTCGCTCCAGGCCGGGCTCAACGCGTACGCGTCGACGGCGGCTATTCCGATCATCGGGCCAGCAGCTGCGCCTGCCGCTATGGCCACAGCACTGACCGTCACTGGCCCCCTGGCGCAGGCGGTTGGCATGACTGCCCTCTCGGGTATGGCGCACGACGGTATCGACTCGGTTCCAGAAGACGGCAGCTGGTTCCTGCAAAAGGGCGAGCGGGTGACCACTGCTCAAACCAGCGCGAAATTGGATGCAATGCTGTCCAGGATCGACAACAGCCTGAGCGGTGCCCAACCCGTTGCACGTATCGGGGTTGGCAGCTTGGAATCGGCTGGCAATGGCCGGGCTGCGCTGGTCGGTTCTTCTGCTGATCCGGCGCCAAGCGGACCCACGCAGATCGTCTTCAACGCTCCATTCACCGTTCAGGCCCAGCCAGGCATGAGCAGTCAGGATGCGCAGATGCAGGGTGATTCCATCGGGGCTGCATTGGAGGCACGTATGGGCAAGTTCCTGGATGCAGAGATGCGTCAGGGCGGCCGGCTGTGGAGGCGTTGATGGCTGAGACATTTACTTTTGACGTTGAGGTCGGTGCCGACGGCGATGTCAGCCAGCGCACATGGGAGAACCAGTTCGGCGATGGCATGGCCCAGGCCGGGGGGATTGGCATCAACACCAAGAGCCAGTCCTGGAACCTGGTGCACACCGGCGAGGACTATCCCGGCGAGGAATTGCCGGAGTTGATCAAGTTCCTCGATCGACACGAAGGCTACAAGGCCTTCCGCTACTCGCCGCCCGGGGAACCGGAAGGTTGGTACCGAACCAACGGCTACAAGAAGAAAGCGCTGGGCGCGAACATCTACACCGTCACCTTCTCGGTGAAGCAGGTTTTCAACCCCAGCCCCTAACCCTTATCGAGCCCCGCCCTGTGCGGGACTTCTTGTTTGTGGGGCCACATGATTTACAACTCCGACCTTCAAAAGCTGGAGCCTGGCAACCAAATCAGGCTCTACGAGCTGGACGCTACACGTCTGGGCGCCACGATCTGGCGATTCCACGGCCACGCCCATGAGGGCGACATCATCTGGCAGGGCCAGCTGTACTCGCCGTTGCAGATCGAGGCCAAGGGCTTTGACATCCGCGGCGACGGCAGGCCTGCCACGCCCACGCTGCAGGTGGATGACGAGCTCGGCGGGGTGCGCGGCGCAATCACCGCGCTGTGCTTCCAGTTCCGCGACCTGGCCGGCTCGAGGGTCAAGGTCATCGAGACGTTCCGCCACTTCCTGGATGCGGCGAACTTCCCAGAGGGTAACCCGGAAGCCAGCAACCAGAGCAGGACGAACCTCTGGTTTATCGAGCAGAAGCCAGAGGCGCTGCCCAGCATCTCGGTGACGTTCGCGCTGTCGAGCCCCACCGACATGGAGGGGCAGATGCTGCCCGCCCAGCAGATCACCAAGTTGTGCAGATGGGCTTGCCGTGGCGGTTACCGGCAGGAGGCCTGCGCCTATACCGGCACCGCGATGTTCGACAAGAAGAATCAGCCCACGGATAACCCGGCCCTGGACCGCTGCGGCGGCTGGTGGAGCAGCTGCAAGATTCGTGGCAATACCCGCCGCTTCGGTGGATCCATGGGCGCGAGCCTTATCGCAACTTCGAGGTAGCCATGCGTATCAACCAGAAATTACAGGACGAGATTCGCGCACACGCGGAGCGTGTCTACCCCGCTGAAGCCTGCGGCGTGCTGATCAAGTCGGCCGCCGGCCGGGAGTACGTGCCCTGCGCGAATCTGGCCACGACGCCGCGCGAGCACTTCCAGATTGATCACAAGGACATGGCGGCCGCCGAGGATCGCGGCGAAGTGCTGGCGATCATCCACAGCCACCCCGACAAGGCGCCCACGCCGAGCATGGCGGATCGCGTCAGCTGCGAATTGCACGAACTGCCCTGGGGCATCGTGGGCTGGCCGGGCGGAGACTTCGAGTGGTTCAAGCCATCGGGCTTCCAGGCGCCGCTGCTGGGCCGCGACTTCTCCCATGGCCTGCTGGACTGCTGGGCAGCCTGCCGCGACTGGTACGCGCGCGAGGCAGGCCTGGACCTGCCGAACTTCGAGCGCACCGACCTGTGGTGGGAGCAGAAAGACGGACCCAGCCTCTACGAGGACAACTTCGCGGCTGTTGGTTTCTACCAGGTGAGCGAGGCGCAGCGCGGCGACATGCTGGTGCTGCAGGTGCCAACACCGGGCCGGGAATGCTACTTCCCCAACCACGCCGCCATCTACCTCGGCGACCAGCCAGCTTTGAACAGCGAGCCAGCACCGGCGCTCGGCGGCTTTGGCCCGTTCATTTATCACCACATGGCCGGCCGCCCGGCGGCGCGCGAGATCTACGGCTGGTCGATGGCCAGCCGCGTTCAGCTGATCCTCCGGCACAAGGACTACCGCCCATGACAATGCGCACCATCAAGCTCGGCGGGGTGCTGGGCAAGAAGTTCGGCAAGGAATACCAGCTTGATCTGTACGGCATCCACGACGCCATGACCGCGCTCTGCATGATGAAGCCTGGCTTCGAAAAGTACATGCGCAGCGCCGAAGAGCGCGGCATGGTCTTCGCGGTGTTTGTCGACGAGCGAAACATTGGTACCGAAGAGCTCGAAATGGTTGGCCGGACCGAAGGCGACATTCGGATTCAGCCAATCATCCAGGGCAGCAAGCAGGCCGGCCTGTTTCAGACCATTCTCGGCGTTGCGCTGATCGTAGGCGGCCTGTTCACCGGCGGCACATCTTCGGCCTTGGGTATGGGCTTGCTGGCCGCCGGCGCGGCGGTAGGCCTGGGCGGTATGGTTCAGATGCTTTCGCCGGCCACCACGGCCACCACCGACAACCAGAACGACGACGGCAACAACCCAAGCTACGGTTTCGGCGGCGCCGTCACCACCATTGCCCAGGGCAACCCATACCCATTGCTGTACGGGGAGCGCGAGATCGGCGGCGCGGTGGAGTCGGGTGGGATCTACACCCAGGACAACATCTGATCCAGCCACTACCACAACCCGCTTCGGCGGGTTTTTGCATTCTGGAGGGCGCATGAGCGCAGTAGCAAAAAAGGCGCCCCGCGCAATCACCCCCAAGCGCCGCGCCGTGCACGGCAGCAAGGGCGGCCAGGCCAAAGAAAAAAAGCCCAGCATCGCCCAGAACAGCGTGCCTTCGATATCCACCGCGCGCATCGTTTACATGTGGAGCTGGGGCCCCATCGTTGGCCCGGTCAATGGGTTGCGTTCGGTCAAGCTCGACGGAACACCGATCCAGAACGAAGACGGCACCATCAACTACCCCAGCGTTAAATGGCAGTTCCGTAACGGCGAGCTCAATCAGGAGCGGCTGCAAGGCATCACTGAAGCCAGCAACGAGATCGACGTCAAGCAGGAGTTGATCTTTGGCACTCCCTGGCTGCACACCGTCACGAACAAGGTCGCTGACGCGGTTCGAATCCGCCTGAGCTGGCCAGCACTCCGCAGCCAGGACGCCGCCGGCAACATCAACGGCGTGCGCATCGACTATGCCGTGGATATTGCGACTGACGGTGGCCCCTACGTGGAGGCCTTGTTGTCGTTCGTCGACCGGAAGAACGTCACCGAGTATGAGCGGGCTCACCGCCTGGAACTGCCAGACGGCAACCGGTGGACCGTTCGCGTTCGCCGGCTCACGCCGAACGCGAACTCCGATCTGGTGGTTGACCAGATGGTGGTCAAGGCGATCGCCGAGGTGGTCGACAGCGATCAGGAATACCCACTTACCTCGGTCAGCGCTATTGAGTACGACGCACAGACATTCGGCGGCGATATCGCCAAGATCGCGGTCTTGATGCGCGGCCGGATTGTCCGCGTGCCGAGCAACTATGACGCGTCGACTCGCACTTACGCGACGTCGGGCACCGGTACCAGCAACGGCATCTGGGACGGGACATTCAAGGAGGCCTACACCAACAACCCGGCCTGGGTCTTTTATGACCTGGTGCTGCACCCTTACTACGGCCTGGGCGATCGCATCGATGCAACGATGGTTGATCGCTGGTCGCTCTACCGCATCGCGCAGTACTGCGACCAGATGGTGCCGGACGGAAAGGGCGGCATGGAGCCGCGCTTCACCTGCAACTTGTACCTGCAAAAGCAGGCCGAGGCCTACGCGGTGCTGCAGGATTTGGCATCGATCTTTCACGGCCTGGCCTACTGGGACGGGAGCCAGATCGTGGTCAACGCCGATATGCCCGGCGACCCGGTGTACACCTACAACCAAACGCAGGTCCTGAACAACGGCGCCATCAAGTACGAGGGCACCCGCGCGCGAGATCGCCACACGCTGTACATGGTGGCCTGGGACAACCCAGAGCAGGGGTTTGAAACCGACAAAGAGCCGGTCTTTGACGATGAGGCGATGGTCGAACTCGGCGGCATCGTTCGCGAAACGGCCGTAAGCGCTATTGCCTGCACTTCCCAGGGCCAGGCCCAGCGCGCAGGCCAGTGGGCGGCGCTGACAGAAAAGTTGCAAACCCAGGGAGGTGTGTTCCGTGTCGGCCTGGACGGCGGAATTCCAAAGCCTGGGCAGGTCATCGCCGTGGCAGACCCGATGTTGGTGGGCAGAAACAACGGTGGGCGCATCTCAGCGGCCGCCGGCCGTGTGGTGAACCTCGACCGGGATACCGTCGTTCCGGTGGGCGCTCGTTTGATGGTAAACCTGCCCAGTGGGAAGTCCGAAGCCCGGGTGGTCAAGTCGGTGGCCGGCCGCGCCGTTACCGTGATGGCTGACTTCAGCGAGCAGCCGGCGCCAGAGAGCGGCTGGATCCTTGATTACGAAGACCTGAAGCTGATGCAGTTTTACGTCCGCAACGTCACGCGGCCGGAGTGGCACCAGTACCAGCTCGAGGTAATCCAACACGATCCGAGCAAGTTCCCGGCGATCGATAACGGTGCCGTGGTGGATACCCGGCCAATCACCGGCATCCCCGTGGGCACGCAGGATGCTCCGGCGCGCGTGATCCTGAGTCAGCACGTCGTGATAGAGCAGGGCATCGCCGTCACGGTGATGTCTATCGCCTGGGATGCAGCCCCGGGTGCGGTCGCCTATGACGTGGAGTGGAAGTGGGGCGCACGTGAGTGGGTGCCGTTGCCACGCACCGCTGAACTGATGGCCGACGTTCGCGGAATCTACTCGGGTCAGTACATGGCGAGAGTCAGGGCGGTAAGCGCCCTCAACGTATCGTCGATCCCGAAAACCTCGGCCCTGACCAACCTGGAAGGGAAAACCGGGGCGCCGCCGGCGGTGTCGTTCCTGACCACCACCAGCCTGGTCTATGGCATCGGCATTCAATGGGGCTTTCCACCAGGTGCAGAGGACACCCAGCGGACGGAGATCTGGTACAGCCAGTCGGCCGACCTGAGCACCGCGATCAAGCTGAGCGACTTCAGCTATCCGCAGGCGAAGCATGAGATGCATGCCCTGTTGCCTGGCGCGATCCTGTTCTTCTGGGCTCGCCTGGTGGACCGGACAGGCAACGTCGGTCCGTTCTGGCCGATACCTGGTGCAGTCAATGGCCAGGCCAGCAACAAAGAGAGCGACTATGAGGCGTACTACGCCGATAAGATCGGTAAGGGCGCCCTGTACCAGAGTTTGCGCGAAGAGATCGAGCTGATTACAGGCGATGGGCCAGGGTCCGTAAATGAACGCCTTGAGGAAGCCAAGCAGGAGCTGAAAGACCTGATCGATCAGGTGAACGACGCTCTGGCCTACGACCCTGCTAAGCCATATGTGAAGGGTGACATTGTCCGGCTTGATCAGCGACTGTACCAAGCGAAAGGGCCTGTGCCGGTGGGAGCGACGCCGCCCGACGCTGATTACTGGATCGATATCGGCACCATCGTTGAGACCACCGATGCACTGGTGTCTCAGGTCAAGATCATCGAAACCACGATCGAAGAGATCGACGGAAAAGTGCAGGCTACCGCCACCTCTGTGGAGGCGTTGCGCTCTGCTGCTCGTGGTGATGACGGCGCCGGCGATCTGGCCGACGCAATCAAGGGCTGGACTTCGACGGCAGATTTGGCGGTCGAGCGCAAAACGCGAGCCAGCGAAAACGATGCAATGGCTCAGCAGTTGCTCACCCTCGGTGCGCAGGTAGGCGATAACAGGTCGTCGCTCACCGTTCTTGAGCAGGTGGTGGCCAGCAACCGCGAGACGTCTGCGGCGCAGATCACCCAATTGAAAAGCGATCTTTCTGCGATCGATCAAAAGGCGATCGGCAATGCCCAGGCGATCACTAGCCTCGATAGCAAGGTTACCAACCTTGACGGAAAGATCACTTCTCAGGCGTCGAGCAATGAGGCGCTACGGGCTTCCGTCCGTGGCGACGATGGAGCTGGCGATCTTGCGGGCGCTATCAAGGCCTGGGAGTCGACCGCAGCCATCAGCACTGAGAAGAAGGTGCGAGCATCTGAAATCGAGGCCCAGGCCAAGGTTTCGGAAACGCTGCAGTCGAGCATCGGGCAGACGAGTGCTTCTGTGCAGGCGGTGAGCGAGACGGTTGTCCGGCTGGACGGGAGAGTGTCGGCACAGACCACCATGAAGGCCCAGACCATCGTGGATGGGAGGAAGGTGGTGTCGGGGCTTGCGTTTGGATCGAACGGAGAGCAGTCGGAGTTCTTGATTTTTGCCCAGCGGTTCGGCGTCGTTAACGAGGTTAACGGCAAGATTGATCCGATGTTCGTCATCGAGAATGGCCAGGCTGTTTTCAACACGGCGATCATCAGCAAGGCGATCATTCAAGAAATTATCCTGGGCATGGTGCTTCGTTCGCCTACGGTGGATTCGCTTGGGCGCCCCCTTCTGGAAATCAATATTCCTGCTGGTACGTTCACGCTGCGAAGCGCGGGCACTGGTGGCTCATCGTTGCTCAATAACGACGGATTGACGGTGTTTGATGCGGGCGGTGTCGACCGGGTTGTGGTCGGGAGGACTTCAGTATGACGTTCGGAATGAGGATCAAGGGGGCTACTGGCCTTGTTGAACTTGATGAAACGTCCTTCACAATGAGGGTCGTGTACTCCGAAATAATCACCCCTCAAACATGGGGGGCAAAGTTTATAGATATACCGATTCCGGGGATTACACCGCAAAACGCCGCTGCTTTTCCCACGCCAATACAAGCGGTCGATTCTCGATATGATGCGCAGGTAGAACCGGAGGTTCTAAATGGGATGGTGCGAGTTTGGAGAACCAT
The DNA here is from genome assembly GCF_900005715.1 of Pseudomonas sp. 34 E 7. Taxonomy (NCBI): domain Bacteria; kingdom Pseudomonadati; phylum Pseudomonadota; class Gammaproteobacteria; order Pseudomonadales; family Pseudomonadaceae; genus Pseudomonas; species Pseudomonas sp. 34 E 7. The sequence continues at coordinate 82,069 of NZ_CVTX01000150.1, read as the reverse complement.
TAAAGGCGATCCGTACAACACCTCGGCCATTACTATTACGAGGCAGCGACTGACAGTTGTGAGGTTTAAATGATATGGCAGAATCGTATGGCCTTGTGTTTAAGGCAGGAGACGACAATCGAATAGTACTTGATTCAGAATATTCGAGACTTGTTGTTATGTACAAGGGGAGGTATGTGGGAACCGAAGAGGATGGAAACTCATCTTCAACGTACTTCCCTTCTCCCATCACAACTCAGGAACAGCCCCTTGTTTTCATTAGGCCCGATAGTGCAAACGGCATCATCGGGATGAGTAACCTTGAAATATTTGGATCTGCGGGCAACTGGACCGGTTTTAGGGTGCGTATCTTTAACATGTATACGATCAAGCCGGTGGGTCGGTGGTTCGTTGCTGGGTACGTGGCGCAACCGTTGTCCACCTTCGGTGCAAGGCTTCGTGATGCAAACCGAAAATTGCTTTTCGATACGGGGACGCCAGCCGCTCAATTTGTCAGGGCAAGTAACACTTGGACTTACGCAGGCAGCAGCACTACCAATCAGGGGTTGACGATAACCTACTTCAACTCTCAGTTTGATCTGAATGAAAACGAGTACATGCTCATAAACAATTTGTGCATGCAAGCGGTCACAATTGCCGCAGGCACCGCAAATCGACAGATTGCAGCTATGTGGAACTACCCCAGTAGGATACTTACTCTCGGGATGATATCTCTACAGAACGCAGTTGTTACAGGTGTAACTGTGATGATCGGCAGGATCGCTCAGTAGTATCCGGCGGTATGTTCGATATAATTTATCAATTTATGGGGAAACCTATGCCATCTTGGTTTACAGAAGGAACGGTAACAGTCACTAACGGTAACGCCGTGGTGAATGGTGTCGGCACTAAGTTTTCTAACTGCCGATCTGGCGATATGTTTGTCGGGCCTGACGGCGGAATCTATCAAGTCGGCAACCCGTCCAGTGACGTGTCTGTGTCAATCATCCCGGCCTATCGTGGCGCTACTGTTGCCGGAGCCTCTTACGGCATCGTCCCCGTGAACGGCTATCCCAAAGCGTTGGCTGATGCAGTCAACCTTATGGTGCAACAGTGGGGCGCAACCCTGGCCGGCCTTGGCCCGGTCGCGAGCATGACCACTGTGCCCGTGGCAAACGGTGGGACCGGGGCTACAAATGCCGCAACTGCCCGAACTAGCCTCGGGCTTGGCTCGGCCGCTACACGTTCGGTGGGCGTCGTAACGGGCAACCTGCTTGAGGTTGCGGCGTCGCCGGCTGTGGTGGGCAACTCATCATTTGCAGTCGATGGAAGTCGGTTTACCTCCTACTTGGACGGCACCACGACAGGCGGGGCACCTGGTTCTCCTAACTCCGTCGGGATTCGTTCTAGATTTGCGGACAATAGTTTGTGGGCAATGGACATTGTCGCGGGCGTGTACCAGACCGCCGCAGGCCTGTACTGGCGTCAGGTGAACGCAAGCGGTGTGTCTCTGGGCTGGCGGCAGATATACGACACCACGAACACCACCCGTGCCCAAGACGGCACCCTCAAGGCGATCTAATCATGGCAAGAGCAGCAATCAACATCGTGGGCGAAACCGGTGCCCTGTTTGACATCACATCGCTCGGTGGCAAGGATGTGGACAGCTACCGGTCCGGTGTGGGCGTGTACTGCGTCACCGGCACCCTGGGCATGGTTCCATTTCCGCCATTGGACCAGGGCTGGGGATACTCGCTGCATCCTTCGGAGAACACCGCGAAGGTCGATATCGTTTTCGCTGAAGGCCTTTTGATCGTGACCGTCACCATGGATGGCGAGCCCTACGATCTGAAAACGATGGTCACGCTTCATATTCTCGTTCCCGATATTCCGCTGGAGGAAGTACCGCCGCTGCCACCAGTCGTGGTGGATCCAGTGGAGGTCGCCCAGGCAGAGATCGTGCGCCTGCGGGCCATCGCGGATTACTCCATCGCGCCGCTCCAGGATGCGGTTGATGTCGACGAAGCCACCGATGCAGGCATGGCCGCCCTGAAGGCGTGGAAGAAATACCGCGTGGCGCTGAGCCGAGTTCCCGAACAACCGGATTACCCTCAAACGATTGAGTGGCCGCACGTCCCCGCGTAAACCCTGGAGCAGATCACCAGCCGCCTTGTGCGGTTTTCTCGCCTGGAGAGAGCAATGGCAGGCGCATCGGCCCAGACTTCGTGGCTTTAGACTTTATTCGAACAGACCGCCGAAGTAGCATGCAGTGACGCCTGCCGCCACCAAACAAATAAAAATTAATCCGACCCTCAGAGTCATGGGTTTTTCGTTGCCGTCAAGGTTGAACATTTCTTCCATTGCTTCAGCTTCTTCCGAGTCTGTGGGCTGGTGCCTCATGGTAAATGCATCCTTTTCTGTTTGATTGAGCGGAGGCTACGAGCGAGCCTAGCCCACGCCTATGACGACACATAAATCATTATTGGCGCCATTCGCCGAGATGAACAGCGGAAAACGGCAGTAATCTGCTGAGGTGGCTCGCAAGCGAGCAGTGATTTGTGAGGCGAGCTATGTACAATGCATGCCTCGAATACGGAGGTTCCGATGCGCAACGCAGTTTTGATGCTTATGATGCTTATGTCTACTGTGGCCCTGGCTGAAAAGAGCCAGCTTGATGAGAACGTGTATTGCCCTAAGCCAGTCAAAGGAACCTACCGGGTTTTATTTGTCGGTGACAGCATTACTCGCCACGCTGTTAACCCATCGACTGTGAAAGATTTGAATTGGACGCATGTCTCAGGCATGGCCTCGTCTTCGCCAAAGTCCGATTTTGTCACCCTGTTGTCGGCAAAAATATCAAAAGACAGAAAACAAAAAGTGGTTGCGTGCTTTCATACCTATGGCGGTGGCGGATCAGTTGCAAGCCGTGTCGCAGGAATGCCGATGGTTCAAACCACAAGTCCTGACTTGGTTGTGATCCAAATCGGGGAGCATGACAGCGCTCTAAGCGATCCTGTCTTGTTTCATCGCCAGTTCGCCACGCTCGTTAGAATGTCTAGGGCCTTGCCCAGCAAGCCAAAGGTAATCGCTGTTGGCCCATGGGCATTAGTACCGCTTAATAAAAATGGTGAATACTCGGACCCAGATGCTGCCGCGGTTGATCGAGAGATGTATAACGTCGCCATTGAAGAGTCGCTTGAATACCTGTCGGTCCGGGATATCGCACAAATTCCCGAGGCGCATGGATATGGTACTGATGTCGGCGTGCAGTGGCACCCGAACGACTTAGGGCACGCAATGTACGCCGCCCGTTTGTTCAGGCTATATAAAGCAGTCGAACAGTAACTAAACGAAAGCACCGAGCCCGGCCACTGCGCCGGGCTTTTTTTCGCCTGGAGAAAAGCATGCCTATCACCGAGCAGCAGTTGCTGCAGATACTCCCAAGCGCCGGCCGCAATGCCGGCGTTTTTGTTCCTGTGCTGAATGCGGCCATGGGCCGGCACGCGATCGTGACCCCGCTGCGCATCGCCGCATTCATCGCCCAGGTCGGGCATGAGTCGGGCCAGTTGCGATACGTGCGGGAGATTTGGGGGCCAACGAAGCAGCAGGCCGGATACGAAGGCCGGGCTGATCTGGGCAACACCGTGAAGGGGGACGGTTCCAAGTACCGTGGGCGCGGCCTGATCCAGGTCACCGGGCGCGCCAATTATGCCGCTTGCGGCGAGGCCCTGGGCCTGGACCTGATCAACAAGCCTGAGCTGCTCGAGATGCCGCAGCATGCCGGCATGTCAGCGGCTTGGTTCTGGTCCACCAAGGGCCTGAACACGCTGGCGGATCAGCGGCAGTTCGAGAAGATCACCAAGCGCATCAATGGTGGGCTCACCGGACAGGCCGACCGCCAGGCGCTGTACGACAAAGCGCTGAAGGTGCTGGCATGACGCCGGTGCAGAAGCTGTCCGGCCTGGTCGCGCTGATCCTGCTGCTGATGGCGAGTGCCGCCGGCGGCGCCTGGCAGATTCAGGACTGGCGCCTGGGCAAGCAGCTTTCGGAACAGCTATCCGCGCAAAGCGCCGCGCACCATATCCAGCTCGACGCCATCACCAGCGAGGCCTGGCGGCAGCAGAAGGCCGAGCAGGAAAAGCGCCTGGTCACCGAGCCGCAGATTGCGGTGCAGGACCAACAACACGCTCAGGAACTATCCAATGCCCAACGCCACCAAGCTGCTCTGCGTGATCGTCTTGCCACTGCTGATGTTCGGCTGTCAGTCCTTCTCGACGCCTCGGACACAGCCAGTCGCTGCGACGTGCCTGCCACCCCCGGCGCCGCCGGCGTGGTTCATGCAGCCCGCCGAGCCCAACTTGACCCAGCGCATGCGCAACGAATTGTCGCCATCACCGACGAAGGGGACAACGCCATAATCGCCTTACGTGCGTGCCAGGCATATGTCAGGGCTATTGCGCGCTGATCGCGCTGAACTACTCTTTCACGGCACTCTAGTATCGCGATCATCGGAGGGGGGGCGACAGGGCATCATGGATAAGCGGCTCGCAGGCCTTTCATTTCTGCTCACCCTTTGCTGGGTGGTCGCCGTCATATCTGTGATTTGGTATTTCTCCTAAGCTAGGCGATAGGCACTATCAATTCGCGGCCTTTGTTTCTGACGTTACCAACGGCTGTGTCAACCTTGAACCACTCAAACACCTCAGTCGGCTCGCCCTGGTGCAACACCATCTGTTCGGCGCGCTCTTTAGGCGTGGCAGGATTCAGCCATTCCCGGGCGAGGTCAGCCGTCAGCACTACGGGCCGTCGGTCGTGAATGTCCACCATGCCCCCGGCGCTGTCCGCGGTGATGATCACAAAACCGTCATGCTCGCCTGGGCCTTCATCGGCATCCGGCAGTTGGCCGATGGCAGCACAGAATATCGGCCCACCATCCCGCCGGCGGATCAAGTAGGGCTGCTTCTTGGGGCTTCCTTCATCCACCCACTCAAACCAGTTGTCGATAGGCGTGATTGCTCGGTGCGGCCAGATCGCCCGAAAGAAGGGGCCGTGGGCGACCTTTTCCACACGCGCGTTGATCGGCGCGGCGCGGTCCTTGGCCCAATGCGGTCGCCATCCCCAACGAACCGGGTCGGCGTGCAGCAACTCGCCTTGCAGGCGTAGCAGCGCCACGGCGGTCGTCGGCGCCACGTTGTATCGCTCTATCGGCTCGTCGCCCAAGGAGTTCGCCAGAGCATTGGGCATGCTTAGCGCCGCAACGAAGTCATGAATCCCGCTGTATTGTGAAAGCCTTCCGCACATAGGCGCCGCTCCGTCTGTCGAAATCCCCTACAGAAAAATTGACCACAAGCCTTCTGCAAAGTTAACTGTACATTCATACAGTTCGTGTAAAAGGCTGCATCATGAGCTTCACCATTTTAGGCCCTATATCCGAAGGCGGCACGAAGCTGCCTTTCTGCTCGTTTCGGGTGCCAGCTGGGTTTCCATCACCAGCAGCCGACCATATCGAGCAGCACATCTCATTGGATGAGGTCCTAAATATCCGCGCGCCTCACGTTTACTTGATCGCCATTACCGGCGAAAGCATGCAAGGCGCTGGCATTTTCGAGGGCGACCTGGCTGTTGTGGACCGCTCTATTGAGCCAGCTCACGGGCATATAGTCGTGGCCCTGCTCAATAACGACCCGATGTGCAAGCGCCTGTGCAAGCGTGGGGCCGAGGTTATCCTGCTGTCAGAAAACCCTAAGTACCCAGCGCGCTACATCCTCGAAGGTGACGAGCTATCCATCTGGGGCGTGATCACCAGCACCGTGCGTAGTCATGTCTAACCCGCCGGTCTTTGCCCTTATCGATTGCAACAGCTTCTATGCGAGTTGCGAGCGGGTATTCCGGCCCGACCTGGCCAAAACACCAATTGTCGTGCTGAGCAACAACGATGGCTGTGTGATCGCTAGGAGTTATGACGCCAAGCCATTTATCAAAATGGGCGAGCCGTACTTCCAAATCAAGCACAAGCTCAAACAGCACGGCATCGTGCCTTTCTCCTCGAATTACGCGCTTTACGGCGATATGAGCGAGCGCGTGATGACGCTGATCGAGACACTGGTACCTGCGGTTGAGATTTACAGCATAGATGAGGCGTTCGCCGACCTTACGGGTGTATCGGGGCTGGATGCCCTGGGGCGACAGATCAGGGCACAGGTATTGCGCTGCACTGGTATCCCCGTCGGCGTCGGCATTGCAAACACCAAGACCCTGGCCAAGCTGGCCAACCACACCGCAAAGCGCCTACAGGCGCAGACCGGCGGGGTGGTGAATATCACCGATCCGGTCAAGCGCGATTGGGTGCTGCGCAACACTGACGTATCGGAAGTGTGGGGTGTGGGCCGAAAAATGAAACTGCACCTCGATGCGATGGGCATCAAGTCAGCTATGGACCTTGCCAAAGCAGATCCCTGGACGCTACGCAAAAAATTCAGCGTTGTGATCGAGAAGACGGCCCGAGAACTGGCCGGTACGTCCTGCCTGGAACTGGACGAGCCAGACCCGCCGAAGCAAGAAATTTGCTGCAGTCGGATGTTCGGCAAGCGCCTGACCGAGCTGCCCCCCATCAAGGAGGCGGTCGCCACCTACATGATGCGGGCTTCGGAAAAGCTCCGCGCCCAGAACTCTCTTTGCAAGAAGGTCCGCGTCTGCATTCGCACAGGGATGTTCAACCCCGAGGAGGCGAAGTATGCCAACGGCGTGGTGGTCGATATGCCGTACCCTACCGATGACGTGCGCCTGCTCACGAAAGCCGCTGTCGATGCGCTCGATAGGATCTTCCGACCGGGCTTCAAATACAGCAAGGCCGAGGTAATGCTGCTCAACCTGTGTCAGCCAGGAGAATACACGGACGATCTGTTCGCTATATCGCAGGCGGCCGAGGCAACCCGTGTAATGACCGTGCTTGATCAGATCAACGAGCGGTGGGGCAGAGGTACGCTTCGGTCTGCCAGCGTGCCGACCAACCCCGACTGGGGGATGCGTCGGGAGATGATGAGTCAAAGCTATACCACCAAACTGGACCAGTTATGGACTGTTGCCTGCAAGTAGAGCTCATTCCGGAGCCTGCAAAACCGCCAGGGTCATTTTTATGAATTCTTCGTTGTGGCCGATGGTGAAAAGCGCGCCGCGGACGTTATCAGCAACCTCGGCAGAACCGTGCTGACCCACCCAATTCGAAAGTTCCAAAATGGCGGCTTCGAGGGCGAGTTGGTTCTCGTAGAGCTTGGAAAGCAGGGAAGGGAGTAAATCTGTGTTCGGCATCATTGTTCCTCCGTGGAGTGAACAGAGTAGCAGGCAAATCATGGGTTGGAAGATAGGTCGGCAGGACGCCGAAGGAAGGGAATTGCGGAGCGGGCTCTAAAATTGCGGAGCAAAAACGATAAGGGCCTGCCCAGATTTCCCCGGCAAGCCCTTGATATGTATGGTGCCCGAACCCGGAATCGAACCGGGACGCCCTTACGAGCGGGGGATTTTAAGTCCCATGCGTCTACCAGTTTCGCCATTCGGGCGGTAGCGCGGTGCAGCAGGGTTGCGAATATATAGATCCAGACGCTTCGGTGCAACCTCGATGCATCCTTTCCTGCACAAACACAGGTCTGAAAAAACCTGCCAGATCAGTGATCTACGCTGCTAGGCAGGCTCCGCTCAGTCAATCAGCGCGAGCAGGTCGGTATCACCCACGTCCACGCCGGCTTGACTCAATAATGTGGTGACCTGGCCGCGATGATGGGTCTGATGGTTGAAGAAGTGCATCAGCAGGCCGAAAAACGGTTTTTCAGACGCTACGCCGCCCATGGTGTGATAACTCAATCGCAGGTCCAGGTGAGCGTCGCGCAAGCTGTGGGCCCAATCGAGGATGAGTTGATCCAGCCAGGCCCGATGGGCCGAGAGTTCACGGATGTCTGCGAACGCCAATTGCCTGAGGTCGCCGGGTGTGGCGATGGCGTTCAAGGGCGCCAACGCGCTGAACCCGGCCGGGTGCTGGGCAAAGCGTTTGAGCCAGACGGTGTCGCCCAGTGCCAGGTGATTGAGGGTGCCGAGGATCGAGCCGAAAAATGCCTGGCGGTCCGCAGTCAACGCCGCGTCTGTGAGGGTGCCGGCAGCCTCATAGACCTTGCGATTCATCCATTGATTGTAGTTGGCCATCAACCCGATGTGCTCGATGCGGTTCACCTGGGTTCTCCCTTGAGGTTGTTGTGGCGCCATCATAAAGCTTGCCCGCCCGGCGGTCATGGTGTTCCATCAAGGGCGGACTAAGGTTGATTAACGCCACTACGTACCTGGGAGGGCGACACCATGAATACCGGCGATTTACTGGAGCAATTGTTGCGCGGCGCAGGGCAGGGCGGTTCGGGCGGCGGTTTGGGCGGGGTGCTTGGAGGACTGCTCAAGGGCAACCGCGCCGGTAATGCTTCGGGCGGCGGCCTCGGCGATTTATTGGGTGGGCTCGGCGGCATGCTGGGCGGTGGCGCGGCTACGCGTCCAACACAAGGGCGCGCGGGTGGGATGAACTATGCCGCGTTGGCGTCTCTCGGGATGATGGCCTACAAAGCGTATCAGGCCTGGCAGAGCCAGCAGGCGAGCCAGGCACAACCAGCGTTCCAGACGGCCGACCAGCTCTCGGGCGCGCAAGTCGAAGCGCACAGCCATGCAGTGCTGCGCGCACTGATCGCTGCCGCCAAGGCCGACGGCCACATTGATGAAAAAGAGCAGCAGCTGATTTCCAATGAGCTGGGCAAGCATACTGACGACCCGCAATTGCAGCAGTGGCTCGACGCTGAAGTCGCCAAGCCGCTGGATGCTGCGGATTTCGCCGAGTTTGCCGCAGACCCGGCGGTGGCGGCCGAGGTGTATCTGGCCAGTGTCCTGTTGGTCGATGACCAGCAGGATGCAGAGCGCAATTACCTGGACGACCTGGCGGGGCAGCTGCACATCGATCCGCAGTTGCAACTGCACCTGGAGCAGCAGGCCAAGGCTTAAAACCTCAGGGTTGCCGCCGTGGTCAGCCACTGGTCACGCTCACCGATCAGGCTGCGCCCGAGTACCAGGTCCACGTCGACACGCTTGCCGACGTGGAATCGCGGCCCGGCCTGCCAGGCCTGATCGCCGCCTTCCTGGCCGTAGCGCTCGGCGAGCAGCGTAAGGACCTCGGCCACGCGATATTCAAACCCCGCGCCCCAGGTCAGCCGGTGCTGCTGGTCGCCATCGTGGTAGGCATGAGTCCAGCCGGCATTCAGATTCAGGCGTAACGCGTCCAGGGCTTGCCACGTCAACGGCAGGTTGAAGTCAGCACCATCGAATGTGTGCTGCCTGTCCAGGGCAAAGTGCGCCCCGGCGGCAACCGCCAGTTCAAGCCCCCAATCGTCCCGCGACAGCACCTGTACCTTCACTTGCGGACTGATTTGAGTCTCGCCCTTGCTCTCGGCAGTTGCGCGCGACAATGCCGTTCCCCACTGCACCGATTGCATCTCGTTGAACGTACAGGCCGGCGACAGCGTTTCGTTATGGGTACCGCCAGCGTGCCGGTTGGCGGTGTACCAGGCGTCGACATTACATTCGCCCGGGGCATTGATGGCGCCATCGTCGACCACATAGGCGCCGCCTGCCGCATGAGCCTTCGCAAAAAACACCATGAGCAGGACAACGCCCAGGCTCACCCCGATAAATATCAGATTGCGCTGCAGCGCCCGGCGCCTGGCCGGCGGCAACAGCAGCAGGCTGGGACGTGCGGGGCGCGAGTGACGCGCGCGGTATTTGGCAAACCCGTCCGCCTGCTTTGGTTTGTGAGGGTTGTGCATGATGCACCTCGCTTGAATTTCAGTTTTCTACGCTCAGCACCGAAATGCCGCTGGCTTTGGCCTGGCAGACCAGCTCCGAGGTGTCATCACCGCCCGGCAGGGCGATGATCACGTCGGGGCGGCTGTCGGCCAGCATGAAATGATTGCGCTGGCGTTCCGCCTGCTTGCCGTGGCGTTGCCAATTCGGCGGATAGCGCACCACGTCAATCGCGTTTTCGCGGGCCCATTCCTCGATGTCGCTGCCCAGGAACTGGTTGCCCCCATGGATCAGCACCTGCACCGGGCGCAGGCGGTGGTAAGCGTCCAGCACCTGGCGGGACTTTTTGCTGTCGGCGTAATGCCGACCTGCACAGATCAACACGCGCATGAGTAAATCCTTGTGTTGCACGGTGAGGGCCGGGCGGCCTTCACCGTTTGAACGGAGGGGGTCAGTACCACTGCTTGAAGCGGCGGATGTAGATCGTCTTCATCAGTTGGGCGACGCAGCAGTAGGCGAGCAGGGTGCCCACCAGCCATGGGAAGTACGCCAGCGGCAGCGGTTGCAGGCCCACCAGGGTGCCCAGGGGCGAGAACGGTACGTAGATGCCCAGGGCAATGACGATGCAGGTCATCATCAATACCGGCCAGGCGGCCGTGCTCTGGAAGAACGGGATCTTGCGGGTGCGCAGCATATGCACCACCAGGGTTTGCGAGAGCAGGCCCTCGATAAACCAGCCGGACTGGAACAGGGTCTGCATTTCCACGCTGTTGGCCGAGAACACGTACCACATCAGGGCAAAGGTGGTGATGTCGAATATCGACGAGGTTGGCCCGATCCAGATCATGAAACGGCCGATGTTCTTCGCATCCCATTTACGCGGCTTGGCCAGGTATTCCTTGTCCATCTTGTCCCACGGCAGGGCCAGCTGGGAGATGTCGTACATCAGGTTTTGCAGCAACAGGTGAATCGCCAGCATCGGCATGAACGGAATGAACGCACTCGCCACCAGCACCGAGAACACGTTGCCGAAGTTGGAGCTGGCGGTCATGTTCAGGTACTTCATGATATTGCCGAAGGTCTCGCGGCCTTTTAGCACGCCTTCTTCGAGCACCATCAGGCTCTTTTCCAGCAGGATGATATCGGCCGACTCCTTGGCGATATCCGTGCCGCTGTCCACCGAAATGCCCACGTCGGCATCGCGCAGGGCGGGCGCATCGTTGATCCCGTCGCCGAGGAAACCGACGGTGTGGCCGTTGGCTTGCAGCGCCTTGAGCACCCGCGATTTCTGCAGCGGCGTGAGCTTGGCAAACACCGTGCGTTGTTCCACGCAGCGCAGCAGCGTCGCGTCGTCCATCGCTTCGATTTGCGGCCCCAGCAACGGTTGGCCGGGTTCGAGGCCGACCTGGCGGCAGATCTTGCTGGTCACGACCGCGTTGTCGCCGGTCAGCACTTTGACCGCCACACCGATTTGTTGCAGCGCTGCAATCGCCGGGCCGGCGGTTTCCTTGGGTGGATCAAGGAACGTCAGGAAGCCATGGATCACCAGGTTGCGTTCATCGGCGGTGGTGTACTGCTGGCGCGCCAGCGCTGCAGGGATAGTGCGGGTGGCGACGACCAGTACGCGAAAGCCGTCTTCGTTGTAGTCATTGGCGATCGCCAGCAACTGCTCGCGGCGGCGCTCATCCAGCGGTACGGCGGCGCCGTTTTCCAGGGTGTGGGTGGAAATGCTCAGCATCTCTTCCACGGCGCCCTTGCACACCAGCAGATGATCGCCGGCGGCGTCCTTGACCATGATCGACAGGCGCCGGCGGACGAAATCGAACGGCAATTCATCGACCTTGCTGTAGGCAAACGGCACTTCGAACCTGGGATTCTGCGCAGCGAACTGCACCACGGCCTGGTCCATCAAGTTCTTCATGCCGCTCTGGTGAAAGCTGTTGAGCCAGGCCAGGGACAGCACCGCATCATCGCGCTGGCCGCAGGCGTTGACGTGATGCTCGAGGATAATCTTGTCCTGGGTCAGGGTGCCGGTCTTGTCGGTGCACAGCACATCCATCGAGCCGAAGTTCTGGATCGCATTGAGGCGCTTGACCACCACTTTGCGCCGGGCCATGGCCGTGGCGCCCTTGGCCAGGTTGGCGCTGACAATCATCGGCAGCATTTCCGGGGTGAGGCCTACGGCAACGGCAAGGGCGAACAGGAAGGCATCGCCCCAATCGCCTTTGGAGAAGCCGTTGAGCAAGAACACAATCGGCACCATCACCAGCATGAAGCGGATCAGCAGCCAACTGACGCTGTTCACGCCACGGTCGAACGCGGTTTGCACCCTTGAGCCGACAATCGCCTTGGCCAGCGAGCCGAAATACGTGCGCGGCCCGGTGGCGACCACCACGGCTGTCGCCCGGCCGCTGACCACATTGGTGCCCATGAAGCAGATGTTCGGCAGGTCCAGCAGGTTGTCCGGGTCGGCAGACAACGGGGACGCGGACTTTTGCGTGACATCGCCCAGGGTGTCGTATTTTTCCACCGGCAAGGCTTCACCGGTGAGCACTGCCTGGCTGATAAACAGGTCGCGGGATTCGATCAGGCGGATATCGGCGGGGATCATGTCGCCGGCCGACAGGTGCACGATGTCACCGGCGACCAGCTCGCGCATCGGCACTTCGCGCAGGGTCGGCTGGGCGCCTACCTGTTCGCGGCGCAGCACCGTGGCGGTGGTGCGCACCATGGCCTTGAGCGCCTCGGCGGACTTGGCCGAGCGGTGTTCCTGCCAGAAACGCAGCAGGCTGCTGAGCAGCACCATGGTCATGATAATGATGACCTTGGTCGGGTCGGCTGCTTCGCCGTCCTGCATCGGCAGCCAGCAATCGGTGATGAAACTGATGCCGCCCAGGGTCAGCAATACATAGATAAACGGATTGTTCAGTGCCTGCAGGAACTGGACGAGGGCGTGAGGCGGCTTGTCATGGGCCACTTCGTTGTAGCCTTCGCGATGCAGGCGTGCCGAGGCGTCCAGCTCGGTCAGGCCATCCTGGGTGGCGCGCACGTTGGCCAGGGTGGCGGACAGGCCGTTGCGGGCCTCACGGGCGGCGCGCATCGACAGTTTGGGGGTGCTGCCGTCGCTGCCTTTTTTGTGCTGCAGTGGCGTGTTTTTTACGGCGCTCATGGTGGGTACTCCTGTCGCCAACTCTCGACGCAACATGCCCGATACTTGCCTGATAACAGGCGAGCGAAAGCACGCCGAGCCGCGAACTTCGCGATCGGTTTAAATAAGGTCTGGACAACCCTTAATAGTAAATACTGGCGGCGCGTTAATTAACGTGCGCGCAGCCATCCACGACTGGGAAAGTTCATGAGGAACTCCAGTGCATCAATAAGAAAGTTGCTGTTTCCAGTCAGGTCAGGCGGCGCGAGCGCTCAAGTAAAAACCGAGCATCACGTCAGCCTGGGCCAGGCTGGAAACGATCGGTCTCTGCGGGTCCTGAGGGTCGGCGTGATCCCACTGCTGCACCAATTGGCCGCTTTGCGGGCAGACACGCCAATGCGCCAGCGGGCGGGCCGGACGCACTTGGAGGGAGGATGAATCAAAGGCCGCGCGGGCAGGGCGCAAGCCAGTAGGCGCACGACGCAGCTTGGCGCGCAGGGCCGCGGCCAGGGTGCATACATCAGGTAATACAAGGGTTTGCAAGGTCATAACACACCTCGGGACCGGACACGCGACCGGCGAGGCAGTTACGGTGGAGCATCAAGCTCTAGCGCAGCTTACCGGGCCTGGAGGGCAAGTCCCGTCATGTTCTGGGTTTGGCGCCCGACGCCCGCTGAGGCGGTGCTCGGACAGCGACTAGATACTGTGTCCATTGGCTTCTTTTGTGAGGTTTAAAAAAGGCCCCTGTTGCGGGCAGGGGCAATTTACTCAGGCAGTTACAGAATGTCAACGCATGGTTAATTAAATGAGTCGATATTCAGAATTTATTCAGATAAGTGGCGGCCTATGTAACTTCAAATACTCTGTGCCGCGAGGACTGCCAAATAAATCAATACAATACCGCAAGCGCCATAGCTGATGCGTTGCCAAGTCGGCGAAGCATTCTTGCGCAGCAAGTTGACCAGCGCGGCAGTAAGAAAGCAGGACAGCACCGACGCAAGCATAAAGCCTGCAAAAAACATCAGCGTTTGCCCATGGCTCGGAGTAGCACCAACGATGCCCGACAACGCGCTGCCCAAGGCGCCCCAGTAAACGATGTTCTTGGGGTTGGCCAGGGAGATCGTCGCGCCCACGACCAGTGCGTTTTTTGCCGAACTGGCGGGTGCGCTTTCGACTTGAGGTAGCTGCCAGGCATCGATCAGGCTGCGGATGCCCAGCCAGGCCAGGTAAAGCGCGCAGATCACCGTCAGCGGCACGCGTACCGCCTCATGCTGGATCAATAGCGCGATGCCCGTCAGCCCGATCACCGCCCAGACGGCGTCGCCCACCAGCGAGCCAACCTGTACCAACAGGGCCGGTGTGAAACCGTGGAGCAAACCACGGCGCAGGGTTTCGGCGAGCACTGCGCCGGGAGACAGGCAAAATACAAAGCCGAAAACCAGCGCGTAGAAAAAGATCGTCAGCATGCCCGTGTCCTTTCGAGAAAGTGCGAAAGCATACGTCAGTCCGAGGGCAGGAAACCATGCAGCATTGAATGTGCAAGAGCGGGCGCCTAGCTCTTGCTCGCGAAAAACTCATAGGCACCGCGTTCATTTAGAAAGCACGCGTTATCGTTGACGTTTTTCGCGAGCAAGCTCGCTCCTACAGACGGCCGTATACGCTCAACTGAATGGCATTCCTCAGACACTCAGGCGCAAGGCGAGGGCGGCGAGGGTGATCAACAGCACCGGCACGGTCAGCACAATCCCGACCTTGAAGTAGTAGCCCCAGGTGATGGTGATGCCCTTGCGTGCCAGGATATGCAGCCACAGCAGGGTGGCGAGGCTGCCGATAGGGGTGATTTTCGGGCCCAGGTCGCTGCCGATCACGTTGGCGTAGATCATTGCGTCCTTGACCACGCCCACGGCATGGCTGGACTCGATGGACAGCGCGCCGATCAACACCGTTGGCAGGTTGTTCATCGCCGAGGACAACAGCGCGGTCAGCACACCGGTGCCCATGGCCGCGCCCCACACGCCGTGGGCGGCGAAGGTGTCGAGCCAGGTGGCCAGGTAATCGGTCAGGCCGGCGTTACGCAAGCCGTACACCACCAGGTACATGCCCAGGGAAAAGACCACGATTTGCCATGGCGCGTCTTTCAAGACCTTGCGCGTGGAAATCGTGTGGCCCTTGGCGGCGATCACCAGCAACAGCACGGCGCAGACCGCGGAAATCGCGCTGATGGGAATGCCCAGGGGCTCCAGCGCGAAGCAGCCGACCAGCAGAATACCCAGCACCCACCAGCCGGCACGAAACGTCGCACGGTCGTGGATGGCACTGTCGGGTTGTTCCAGGTCGGCCGGGTCGTAGCTCTGCGGAATATCGCGGCGGAAAAACCACAGCAGCACCGCCAGGGTCGCGGCGACGCTGACCAGGTTCACCGGCACCATCACGGCGGCATATTCGTTGAAGCCGATCTTGAAATAATCCGCCGAGACGATATTCACCAGGTTCGACACCACCAGCGGCAGGCTCGCCGTGTCGGCGATAAAGCCTGCGCCCATGACGAATGCCAGCGTCGCCGCCGGAGAAAAGCGCAGGGCCAGCAGCATCGACATCACAATCGGGGTGAGGATCAACGCCGCGCCGTCATTGGCGAACAGCGCCGACACCAGTGCGCCGAGCAGCACCATATAGGCAAACAGGCGCCGGCCTCGGCCACGCCCCCAGCGCGCCACATGCAGCGCGGTCCAGGCAAAGAACCCGGCTTCATCCAGCAACAGGCTGATGATGATCAAGGCGACAAAGGTGCCGGTGGCGTTCCAGATGATGTGCCACACCACCGGGATATCCGCCAGGCTGATCACCCCGCAGGCCAGGGCCAGGATCGCGCCCAGGCTGGCGCTCCAGCCCACGCCCAGGCCCTTGGGTTGCCAGATGACCAGCACGATGGTGACAAGGAAAATCGCAATTGCGACAAGCATGAATTAACGCTCCGATGGCTCAGCAGCAGGTGCTGGCCGGTTATGGTCTGTCGCCCAGTGCATCCGGACGCGGCGCGTCGTTCTGCCAGCAGGGCCGGCTGTCATCCAAGGCATGGATCAGTTCGCCTACGTAAAGTTCGCGCACGCGCAGGATTAATAGCGTCGGACGTGCTCAGGCGGCAGCGGCCAGCATTTGAACAGGATTGCGGATAAAGGGCCACGTAGGTCAAATCCTGATTTCGGTTGACGTGGATCAACTGCCCGATGATCGACCACAAGTGATTGAAATTAAAATGAAACATCAATGTCCTAAAGTGCCCGCCCATTGCTGATGAAGGAAGCTCCCGCGTGACCCGAGCCACTCGTAACCTGCGCAAAACCCTGGATTCCGTCGCGGATAATAACGAAACCGCGGCGTTTGACCTGATGCGTGCCGTCGAAAAACTCGGCGATGAAGTGCTGCGCCAGCGCCTGCTCAACACCATCCACCGGTTGAACCAGGACGCCTACGAACTGCGCGAAGCGCGCGACTCGGTGGAACTGGTCTCGGTAAAACTGGCCTGAGCAAGATCGTTCAAGACAAGCCCCCGCGTGCACCGGCATGCTGGCCGACTGTTTGTCGATGAGCCCCGTCCATGCCTGCTGCCCTCCCTTATGACGCGTTCACACGTGGCGCGATTGCTGTCATTCCGTTATCCCTGGCCTGCGCCCCCTGGGGGTTGCTCGCCGGCTCCATGGCCATCGATGCGCAGTTCACGCCGCTGCAAGCCCAGGGCTTGTCCGCCATCGTGTTTGCCGGCGCGGCCCAACTGGTGGCGATCGGCATGGTCAAAAGCGGCGCCAGCCTGATCTCCATCGTGCTGACCACCTTGCTGCTGACTTCCCAGCATTTGCTCTACGGCATGCACATGCGCCCGACGCTGTCCTCGCTCAACACTCGCTGGCGCATGAGCCTGGGTTTTCTGTTGACCGACGAGTTCTTTGCCCTGGTCAACCACTATGACCGCCAGACCTTCAATCGCTGGTATGCCCTGGGTGTGGGCCTCACGTTCTATATCATCTGGAACCTGTTCACCCTGGCAGGCATTGTGCTGGGCAAAAGCATTCCCGGCCTCGACCAGTTGGGGCTGGAGTTTTCGATTGCCGCGACCTTTATCGCCCTGATCACGCCGGTAGTGCGCGACGTGCCGACGCTGGTCTGCGTCGCCGTCTCGCTGTTGTGTTCGGTGTGGCTCAGTTACCTGCACTGGGAATCGGCGGTGGTGGTCTCGGGCGTATTGGGGATGAGTGCAGGGTTCGCCTGCAAACGCCTGGGAGTCGGGCAGCGATGATCTACCTGATGATTGTGGCAATGGCGCTGGTGGTGTTTTTCAACCGCTACCTGTTTATCGAGCCGCGCCTGCCGGTACGGCTCAATCGGGGGACGCGTGAGTTCCTCGGGTTTGCCGTACCGGGCATGCTCACCGCGATTTGCGGGCCGATTATTTTCATCAAAGACCACCAGCTAGACCTGAGCCCGAGCAACCCCTACCTGCTGGCCGGGATCTGCGCCGTGGTGTTGATGCTGTGGACGCGCAGCGTGCTGGTCACGGTGCTGTCGAGCATGGCGCTGTTTTATCTGCTGCGCTGGTGGTTGTGAACCGCAGGCGAAAAAAAGCCCGCGGGAGGGCGGGCAGAAGGGAGACTTCTAAAAATGAGCGTGGCCACTATAAGCGGCCGGCTTTGCCTTTACAGTGAAACAAAGTTCATGGGCGCGTCAGTTGGCGGCGGCGCAATGGTAGAGTCACGGTTTTTCCAAGGAAGCACAGGCATGTACAAAGTGGTGATAGGCGCAGTGGTACTGGCGACGCTGGCCGGCTGCGCGGGTTCGAAGATGAAGGAGGCGCGCGCGGGCAGCCCTTACAAGACCATGGCGTCGGACAAGGCCACTCTGGTGGTCGCCCAATGCATTCAGTACGGCTGGCAGGACGAAGGCGTGTTCGGCGTCGATGCCGGCGGCTTCAAGGAAGCCACCGAGGCCGGGGGCTTTACGGTGTACACCACGGGCGGTGATTACTTTGTGGATGTGCTGAGCACGGGCGCAGGTTCTACCGTCAAGTATTACGCCGCAGAGGACACGATGCCCGCCAAACGTCGTCTGGCTGCGCTCGCCACTTGTCTGTAATACCTTGCCTTAGTCATATTCAGAAACGCCCGGCGGGACAGCCGTCGGGCATTGGCTTATTATTCACCGGCTCGCCCGACGTGATGGCTCTTTACCGGTACACGGATGTCGAGGCCGAAACGTCGGGCGGGCACCTTTTTTCCATACCCTGCTGTTCAGCGTGGCATGAAACCCAACTGCCAGCGCCGGGGTATCGCCAGGGTCGCCAGGCCCAGTGACCCCGCCAGCGCGCCACTGACCCACAGCGCGCGCAGCCCGATCTGCTGTTCCAGCAGCGCCCCGATCACCGCGCCGACAAACATCCCTGCCCACGGCACCAGCTGCATGCGCCAGCCATTGCGGCGTTCGCCCATCAACCAGCGGCCCAGCCCGCGACCGAAGCGTGAGAGCGCCCCGGTGACATAGGTGAGCCCCACGGGCACGCCATTGACTTGCTCGACGGCCGCGTTAAGCATGCCCATGGCGATAATCGCCGCCAACAGCGCGGGCAGCTTATCGGACCATGGCAGCAGGGCCGCACCACAGAGCAGGGCGCCGATGCTGAGCAGCAGGGGCAGCGCGTGGCGCTTGCTCAAGCGGCTGACAATCACCCCCAACGCGTTGCCGATGATGAAGGTGGCAACCAGCAATACCAGGCGTGCGGTCAGCCCCCCGTCGCCTGCACTGATCGCGACCGCCAGGCGCGTGGTGTTACCGCTCATGAACGAGACAAAATCGCCGCTGGCCATGAAACCAATGGCATCGGTCATGCCGGCAAGTACCGACAAACCAGCCACCAGCAGCAGGCCCACGCGTCCACGCCAGCGTTGTCGATGGGCGAGCGCGGCATTGGCGTAAGGCTTGACGGGTGAAGGCAGCATCGGCCGGTTTCCAGTGAGATTATCCGGCCACTACCCTAGGACGCTTTGCGACGGCGTGCAATCAGATCACACAGGCTCCAGGCGCCACCCGGTGCTGTACCAGCTCAAGTAATGGCTGGGTTGGATCGCCTGCAAGAACGCCTCGTCGTGGGACACCGCCATCAGCGCGCCAGTAACCCCCTGCAAGGCCTGTTCAAAGGCCATCACCGTCTCCAGGTCCAGGTGATTGGTCGGTTCGTCCAACAGCAACAGTTGCGCCGGTGCCCCGCGCCATAAAGCGATCGCCATCGCCGCTTTCAACCGCTCGCCACCGCTGAGTTGCCCGGCGGGTTGGGTCACGCGCCGGGCATCCAGCTGCTGCAAGGCCAAGCGTGTGCGCAGTTCAGCTTCCATCAGCGGCGTGTCGAGCAGGTTGAGCTGTTCGACGATACTGCGCTGGTCGTCCAGCAGCTTCAGGTGCTGGTCGATATAAGCGCAGGGCACCGTGACCGCGCAGGTGCCACTGACGGCGTGCCATTGCCCGGCAAGCAGCTTGAGCAAGCTGGATTTGCCGCAACCGTTCGGCCCACGCACTGCCACGCGCACCGGTCCGGTCAGGTCCAGGCTCAGGTAGGTCGAAGGTGCACGCGGGTCCAGCCAGGGCAACTGCGCCTGGTGCAGGCTGACCACCTGGCGACCGTTGGCCAGCGCCGAACCGGGCAGGGCGAGCAGGGTCGGCGTCTCGTCCACCACACGTGCGTAGGCCTGGCGCACCTGCGCGTCGAGGGTGTCTTTGTGATCGCGATGGGCGCTGCCCCGTGCGCTGACGATTTGCGTGGCCGCGCTCTTCCAGCGCGCCCTGGTAAAGCGGTCGACGTTGGCAATCTCTGCCTGTTTGCGTGAGCGCGCCGCGTGGCGCTGCAGGCTGTCATGGGCCTTTTGCAAGCGTTGACGTTCGCGGCTGCGCTGCTCGCGGGCGTATTCCCACGCTGCGGTAGCCGCCTGCTGTTGCGCGTCGCGTTGCTCAAGATAGGCGGCGTAGTTGCCGCCGTAAGCCTGCACACCGAGGGGCGACAGTTCGATGATCCGGCCCATGGTGTTAAGCAACTGCCGATCATGGCTGACCACCACCAGGCCACCGCGCCAGGCGGCCAATTGCTGCAGCAGCCAGGCCCGCCCGCCACTGTCGAGGTGGTTGCTGGGCTCATCGAGGATCAGCAACGGCGGCGCCGCGAGCAAAGCACCGATCAGCGCCACCCTGGCCAGTTGTCCTCCGCTGAGTTGATCGACCCGGGACGCGGCGCTGAGCGATGGCAACCCCGCCGTATCCAGGGCCGTGCGCAGACGTTCGGCCAGGTCCCAGCGCTCATCGATCAGCGCCAGGTCGCCGGCCACACCCACGCCCTGATGCATGCGTTCAAGGGCGGCCAGGCACTGGGCGGTACCGGTGAGGTCCGCGACGCTCGCGCCGGGTCGCACCACCACCGCCTGAGGCACGTACGCCACATGGGCCGGGGCCTTCAGCGTACCGGAGGTGGGCTGCAGGATGCCGGCCATCAATTGCGCCAGGATACTTTTGCCGCGCCCGTTGCGACCGACGATTCCGGTGGGGGCCCGGTCTATGGACAGATTGAGGTCTTCCAGCACGGTTTCGCCATTGGCGAACTGGAAACACAGGTGTTGCAGGGAAATCAATGCGGGCAGCCGGTTGACGTGAGTCATCAGCACCTCCAGGAAAATGTCGAACAGGCCAACAAGCGCGCCAGGCGGCTCGTTGCAGATGCATTTTTGGAAGGCTTAGTTGTTCACGTCGGCAATCATCCCGAGAGTCATAGGGGCTTTGGATGCTAACCCACCTTGGCGGGCTTGGGCAAGTCTGCGACCAGTTGCTCAAGGAACATCGCCAGGGCGACTTCTTCGGCCTTGAGGCCCTTGCGCACCCTTGGCTTGGGCAGCTTGGACAGCTCACCCAGGCTGAAATGCTCGAGCACCGCCGGGTGGATATAGCACTTGCGACACACCGCCGGCGTATTGCCCAGTTGCCGTGCGACGTCCTTGACCATCGCCACCACATGGCGCTTGGCGTCGGACTCCGGTTGCCACGCCAATTCGCGCAACACCGCCAGCGCCATGGCCGTGCCGGCCCAGGTGCGGTAGTCCTTGGCGGTGAAATCCTCGCCGGTCAGGCTGTGCAGGTACGCGTTGACGTCCTGGGAGCTGACGGTATGGCGCTCGCCGTTTTCGTCCAGGTACTGGAACAGGTTCTGCCCGGGCAGTTCCATGCACCGCTTGACCACACTGGCCAGGCGTCGGTCCTTGACGCTGATCTGATGCTCCACGCCGCTCTTGCCGCGAAACTGGAATTTTATCTCGCTGCCCTTGATGTCCACGTGACGGTTGCGCAGGGTGGTCAAACCGTAGGATTTGTTGTCGCGGGCGTACTGGGTATTGCCGACGCGGATCAGCGTGGCATCAAGCAACATCACCACCGTGGCCAGCACCTTGTCGCGGGTGAATCCGGGCTGGGCGATCTGTGCTTCCAATTGTTTGCGCAACTTGGGCAAGGCCGCGCCGAACGCCTGCAGACGTGCGTACTTGTCGCTGTCACGCACCTCGCGCCAGCGCGCATGGTAGCGGTACTGCTTGCGACCACGGGCGTCGCGGCCGGTGGCTTGCAGGTGACCACGCGGGTCGGCGCAGATCCACACATCGGTGTAGGCGGGCGGCACCGCCAGCGCATTCAGGCGCTTGATCTCATCGGCATCGGTGATGCGCTCGCCGTCGGGACGGAAATACTGGAACTTGCCGCGCAGCTTTTTGCGGCGAATGCCGGGTTGGCTGTCGTCAACATAGTGCAGGTCGCGGGGCAGATCGGCGGGCAGCGAAGAGTCGGGCATGGTGCGGGTTCCTTGGCAACGGATCAGGCCGGTATGTCTGATTGACCGCGTCGTCCTGCGGTCGTGCCAAATGGTTTAGGCGAGCACCGCCACCGCCTTGATGTGCGCCCACAGCACTTGCCCCGGCTGCACATTCAACTGGTCCCGCGAGAACCGCGTGATGCGTGCCAGCAACGGTGTGCCGGCGGCATTCAGGCGCACCAGTACATGGGCGTTGTTATCCGCTGCGACGTCCTGGATGACCGTCACCGGCAGGCGGTTGAGGATGCTGCTGTGCGCTTGCGCCTGGTGGCTGAGGCTTACGTCCCGTGCCTGAATCTTCACCCGCAACTGTGTGCCCAAAGCCATCGGCGTGTGGGCTACGCGTATCTGCAAGAGGCAATCGGGCAGTTGCAGGGTGAGCAACTGATAGTGCTCGTCGTAGGCAATCACGCGGCCAGTGACGACCACACCGGCATCGTCGCCCCGCGCCAGGGGCAGGTCGAGGCGCGCCAGGGTTTCGCCGATGGGGCCGCTGGCCAGGGCCTTGCCGTCGCCGAGCAGGACGAGGTGGTCGGCCAGGCGCGCCACTTCGTCCTGGGCATGGCTGACGTACAGCACCGGAATATCCAGTTCGTCGTGCAGGCGTTCGAGGTAAGGCAGGATTTCGTTTTTGCGCTGGCTGTCGAGGGCCGCCAGGGGTTCATCCATCAGCAGCAAGCGGGGACTGGTGAGCAGGGCGCGGGCGATGCCGACGCGCTGGCGTTCACCACCGGACAGGTGCTGCGGGTCGCGCGCAAGCAAGTGAGCGATACCCAGCAGCTCAGTGGCCTGGGCCATATCCACGCGCCGCTGCGCACGTGGGATGCGCTTGAGGCCGAACGCCAGATTGGCCTGCACCGACAGATGGGGAAACAGGCTCGCCTCCTGGAAGACGTAGCCCAGGGCGCGTTTGTGCGGCGGCACGAACACCCCGTTACGGCTGTCTTGCCAGACCTCGTCGTTGATCTGCACAACGCCGTCATCGGCGCGCTCCAGGCCGGCGATACAGCGCAGGCAGGTGGTCTTGCCGGAGCCGGAAGGGCCGAAAAGGGCGGTGACGCCACGGCCCGGCAATTGCAGCTCCACGTCCAGCGCAAAGCCTGTGTACTTCAGGTGCAGGCGTACCTCAATCATCGCGATCAGCTCCAGCCCATTTTGGTTTTACGGCTGGAGTAGAGTGCCAGCAATACAAGGAACGCGAACACCACCATCGCCCCGGCCAGCCAGTGGGCCTGGGCATATTCCATGGCTTCGACATGGTCGTAGATCTGCACCGAGACCACCCGGGTCTTGTCCGGGATATTGCCGCCGATCATCAGCACCACGCCGAACTCGCCGACGGTATGGGCGAAGCCGAGAATCGACGCGGTGATAAAACCTGGGCGAGCCAACGGCAGGATCACCGTGAAAAACGTATCCCACGGGCCCGCACGCAAGGTCGCCGCCACTTCCAGCGGGCGCGTGCCGATGGCCGAGAACGCGTTTTGCAACGGTTGCACCACGAAGGGCATGGAGTAGATCACCGAGCCGATCACCAGCCCGGCGAAGCTGAAAGTCAGAGTGCCCAGGCCCAGCCACTGGGTGAACTGGCCGACGTAGCCATTGGGCCCCATGGTCAACAGCAGATAGAAGCCGATGACCGTCGGCGGCAGCACCAACGGCAGTGCGACGATTGCGCCGATGGGGCCGCGCCACCAGGAACGGGTGCGCGACAGCCACAGGGCGATTGGCGTACCGATCAGCAGCAGGATCACCGTGGTCAGCGAGGCCAGTTTGACCGTCAACCAGATCGCGGAAAAATCAGCACTCGTGAGCGGCATTTACAGTTCATAACCGTAAGACTTGATTACCGCAGCGGCCTTCGGGCCTTTCAAATAATCGACCAGGGCCTTGGCGGCGGCGCTGTCCTTGCCTTTGGTGAGGATCACCGCGTCTTGTTTGATCGGGTCATGCAGGGACGACGGCACGATCCACGCCGAACCGCTGGACAACTTGCCATCCTTGTAAATCTGCGACAGCGCCACGAAGCCCAACTCGGCGTTGCCGGTGGACACGAACTGATAGGCCTGGGTGATGTTCTGGCCTTCGACGATTTTGTCCCTGACCTTGTCAGTCAGGCCTTCCTTGGCCAGCACCTGAGTGGCGGCCAGGCCGTACGGCGCGGCTTTCGGGTTGGCGATGGACAGGTGCTTGAACGCATTGCGCTTGAGCACTTCACCCTGGGCATCCACGTAGCCTTCTTTCGCCGACCACAGGGCCAGGGTGCCGACCGCGTAGGTGAAGCGCGAGCCCTTGACGGTATCGCCTTCGGCCTCGAGTTTTTGCGGGGTGGTGTCGTCGGCACTGAGGAACACCTGGAACGGCGCGCCATTCTTGATCTGGGTATAGAACTGCCCGGTGGCGCCGAAGGACGCGACCAGTTTGTGGCCGGTGTCTTTCTCGAAGTCGGCGGCAATCGCCTGGATCGGCGCGGTAAAGTTGGCGGCGACGGCCACTTGCACTTCATCGGCCTGCGCCGAACCCAGGGCGAAGACGGCAAGCAGGGGGGCCAGGCGCGCGGCGCGGATCATCATGAAGCAACTCCTTGAGGGTGTACGGCCGATTGCCGCTATGTACGAGAATATATAGCGGTTACCGGCTGCCGGTACAGTACGAAATTGCGCCACGTGCCGACAGGCCTAGCGCAGCCTGGCCAATGCCTGCTCGGCCAGGTCGCGGGTCAGGTCATACGTCGAGCGGTCGTGACCCAGACGCAAGGCCTGGCCCGCCCACAGGTTGCTGAAGCCGGCTTCGTCCCTGGCCTTCAGCGGCAGCAATGCGCCACCGGCCCGTGGAAAGGCAGGCGCGGCGGGGTTGATCGCGCCCAGCTCGCGCATCACGCGGTTGACAATGCCCCGTGCCGGGCGCCCGGTGAACAGGTTGGTGAGGGCCGTTTCGCTGGCCTGGGCATGGCGCAAGGCATGGTGGTGGGAAGCGCTGACGCTGGCTTCGGGGGTGAACAGGTACGCCGTGCCGATCTGCACCGCCGAGGCGCCCAAGGCAAACGCGGCGAGCATTCCGCGCGAATCCGCGATACCACCGGCCGCGATCACCGGCACGCTGACGGCGTCGACGACTTGCGGCAGCAGCGCCATCAAGCCGATCTGGCTGTTGAGGTCGTCACTGAGGAACATGCCGCGGTGGCCACCGGCCTCAAGGCCCATTGCGATAATCGCATCACAGCCGTGCTGTTCCAGCCAGATCGCTTCCTCGACCGTCGTCGCCGATGAAAGTACCTTGGCTCCGGTGGCTTTTACCCGGTCCAGCAAGGCTTTTTCCGGCAGGCCAAAGTGAAAGCTGACGACGTCGGGGCGAAAGGTTTCGATCACTTCACACGCCGCTTCATTGAAGGGCGCACGATTGGAGACCGGGGTCGGCGCATCAAAATCGGCGCTCAGCTCGCGGTAGTAGGGCTCCAGCAGCGCTTTCCAGCGCCGCTCGTGTTCCTCGTTCGCTGCGGGCGCCTGGTGGCAGAAGAAGTTGACATTGACCGGGCGGGTGCCGGCCTGGCGGATGGCGGTCAACGCCTCACGCAGTTGCTCGATGCTCAGCGCAGCGGCAGGCATGGAGCCCAGTGCGCCGGCCTGGCTGGCGGCAATCACCATGGCGGTGGTGGTCGCGCCCGCCATGGGGGCCTGGATGATGGGCAGGTCGATGCCCAGCAGGTCGAGAATGCGCGTGTCTGGCCAGGTGCTCATGGGGTGCGTCTCCAGCGTCAGTGAGGCTTTTCGCTGTTTTAACAGGCCCCTTGGCACCCGGCCACTCTGTTTTATTCACTGGACGAGGGCAGTGCTTTATGCAGCCGGGTCAGTCCGAGGTTTCCCGCGCCAGCAGCGTGCGCTTGCGCTCTACGCCCCAGCGGTAGCCGGACAGCGCGCCGTCGCTGCGCACCACGCGGTGGCAGGGGATTGCCACCGCCAAGTGGTTGGCGCCACAGGCCTGGGCCACTGCGCGAAATGCCGTGGGCGCGCCGATACGCTGGGCAATCTGCGCATAGCTGGCCGTGCTGCCCACCGGAATATCCCGCAGCGCCTGCCACACCCGTTCCTGGAAGGCCGTGCCGCGTAGATCCAGCGGCAAGTCCAGGCCCAGGGCGGGCGCTTCGATAAAGCCCACGACCTGGGCGATCAATTGTTCGAAATCCCGGTCCGCGCCGACCAGTTCGGCGTTGGGGAATTGGTCCTGCAGGTCGCGCACCAGCGTATCCGGATCGTCACCCAGCAAAATCGCACACACGCCGCGTTGACTCTGCGCCACCAGAATCGCCCCCAGCGAGCATTGGCCCACGGCAAAGCGAATCAGGTTGTTGGCACCGCCGGCCTTGTACTCCTGCGGCTTCATGCCCAGCACCTGGTCAGCCGCCGCGTAAAAGCGGCTGTTGGAATTGAAGCCGGCGTCGTACAGCGTATCGGTGACCGACTGCTGCGCCTTGAGCCCATCACGCACCTTGCGCGAGCGCAGGGCACCGGCGTAGCCCTTGGGGGTGAGGCCGGTGACGGCTTTGAACACGCGATGGAAATGGAACGAACTCAAGCCGGCCTGGCGGGCGAGTGCCTCCAGGCTGGGTGGTGTTTCGGCCTGTTCTATCTGGCGACACGCGTCGGCGACCAGCTTTGCATGGTGGGCGGCCAGTTGAGTCTGGTCGCCGGCGGCGCGGCGGCTGGGACGATAACCGGCAGCTTCGGCGTGTGCCGGGGTGTCGAAGAATTCGACATTTTCCGGACGCGGCAAACGTGAGGCGCTGCTGGGGCGGCAGTACACGCCGGTGGTTTTCACAGCGTAGACAAACAGTCCATCGGCTTTGGCATCGCGGGCAACGATGGCGGCCCAGCGTGGGTCTAGTGAGTGGTTCATGGCCTGCACTCTTGAGTGGTGATCGGCAGATTAACCCTACAGTTGGCGCTCGACACTCCGAAGCTTGCGGTCAAATCAGCCGGCGGTGCGAAAGGTCAGGTTGATGCGTTGAGGTCCCATGATCGGGTGCTCGCGTTGCTTGATCGGCATCACGCCATGGAAGCGCAGGCGATCCACCCCACCCCAGACCACCACATCACCGTGGAACAGCGAGACTTTTTGCGTCTTGTCACTGCGCTGATGGCCGCCGAACAGGAAAATCGCCGGCAAGCCGAGGGACACCGACACCACTGGCGCGTCATAGCGCTGCTCGTTCTTGTCCTGATGCAGCGACATTTTGGCGCCGGGTACGTAGCGGTTGATCAGGCAGGCATCCGGCGAGAAATCGCTGAAACCCGCCGCGTTTGCCGCCGAGATGGCCAATTCGCGCAGCGCGTCGGGCATTGCCGGCCAGGGTTGCTGGCTGCGCGGGTCGAGGGCGCTGTAGCGGTAGCCGCGGGTGTCGGTGGTCCAGCCCAGCGCGCCACAACTGCTCAGCGCGGCCGACATGGTAAAGCCGCCGGGCGTGACCATTTGCCGAAACGGCGACTGGGCCAGGACACGCCGCAATTCGGGCAACAAACGCTCAATCCAGGGCAGGGCGTAACCTCCCAGGACGTAAGACTCTTCGCCAATCTGTTCGCGCCTTGCCGGTTGCTGCAAGGCCTCATCGGCGAACAGGTCAGCGGTAGGCCCGGCCATGGCTTACAGCGCCTTGCTCACGTTGATGTCAGTAATCTCGTCGCTGGCATCGTGGATTTTCGCCAGGGCTTGCCGGGCCTGCTCGACGCTGTTGCTGGTCAATTGGGCAAATTCGAAGCGACGTTCGCCGTTGAGCTTGTACTTGATGACGTATTTGGTGGTGTTCACAGCTTTTTTCCTTACGGTGTTCAGGTCAGCTCAGCTTGGTGCTGGTGCGACGAACGATGCGAATCTTGTGGGACAGCGCCGGTTTGCGGGTAACGCTGATGGCGCGGCGCGTGACCACATCCAGGGTGATGTTCCAGAAACCGGTGCTGGGCGCGGTGATTTTCGCCGGGAATTTATCGAAGGCGCCACCGTGGTAGGTATGCCGGCCACCGTTCTTGAAACTGCGAAAATTCGCATCGCTCATTAGACGAATATTACAGGTCTGTGAGCATTCGATGACGACAATGTCTCCCTCGTTGAGGTGCTCACGCTGGTGGATGAATTTCATGGGGTGTCTCCAGAAGGGCTTTTTCTGAAAAATCAGAACGATACGTAGGTTAAGATGGAGTTTATCAGCCCCAGCGCGTTTATTATCGGGCCGTCGTCGACGACTTCGACAATTTAAAACAGTTATTTACCGAGTTTTTAGAGATAAATCCTACATTGGCGGGAGAAATTTCCTATGCCCGCTGTCGTAGGGTCTTTATCGGAGGTTTTAGTATGAAGTGGAGTGTGTTGGTGCTGGCCTTGGCAATCGCTGGGTGTGCTTCGGTTGCAGATATCAAGCAGACCCCACCCACGTTGGTGGTCATTTCCGGGAAAAAGCCGCAGGAGTATGCGGCGTGCGTCGTGCGCAAGTTGGAGGCGACACGTCGTCCGCCACAGATCGAACCGCATAAGGAAGGTATTCAAGTGATCGTGCCGCAGAAATTTTCGTCCGATCCATCAGCGATCTTCGAAATCGAGGACCGCTCCAGCGGCAGCAGCATCAAGCTCTATGAAAGCATGTCCAACGTGCCGATTCGGCCGGGCGACGTGAAAAAAGCCGGGGAGGATTGCATTTCCGGTTAAGCCAGGGCGTATGTCCACGAACTGAATCCGATGAGAACCCCACCCGGCAGGACGAGCCTCTTCGCGCCTGCCCGGTGGGGTTTTTTATGCGTTATTCGGTATTGAGGCTATAAAGCCGAGCGTGCTGATGAGAAGGCCCAATGGCGTGTCGATCGGCAGAGCATCCGTTAAACTGTCGGTCACTGCCTACAAGAATGCCGCTCAAACCCATCTGGGCAGCATCGCACCGCCTGGAATATCCCATTATGAAGCGAGAACACGTCAAAGCCCGCCATGCCGAAGGTCAGATCACGGCGACCCACGTCATCCAGAACCCTGCCGACCTGGGCGAGTGGATTGTCTTCTTCAAGAAAAGTGACGGCCGCAGTTACTTCCTGGTGGACGATCAGGATGAGGTCGAGTCATTCCCGCGCCTCGATGACTTGATCGAAACCCTGCGCGGCCTGGGGATCAAATTCGCCGAAGTTCACCTGTAACACCAAGGCTTACTTGCACACCACCACGACGCTGCGGCCTTTGAAATTGCCTACATCCTTGCCCAGGGTCTGCTCGCTTTCCTTGAGTGACGGAGTGCCGTCGGTGCCGACGATGCGGTAACCGGTGCCCGCGCAGGAGGCGTCGGCTTTCTCATAGCAACTGGCCCATGAATTGGCTTCGCCCGAGCAGTCGATGGTCAGGCCTTGTTCACCATTTTTCAGGTAAGTGTCGGAGGTGGTGGTGCAACCGGCCAGCGCCAATACCGCAGTGAGTGCCAGGATCTTGTTCATAGCCAGCATCTTGTTCATAGAGAGTCGTCTTCGAAGGTGTGGGGGAGAGCGCTGACACGGACGTGGGGCGTTGGCGGAAGATTATAGCGAACTGCCATCTAGGTACAGCCAAACACAAAAAAAGCCCCGCTCTGCGGGGCTTTTGCTGCAAGACCGCGTGGCTTACTTGCCCTTCGGCCGCTTGCTCGACGCGTGACCGGCTTCATCCACGAATACCTCAGCCACCGCAATCGCCATGCTTTCAGTCTCGAAAACGCCCGCGACGCTGTCGCCATGGAAGTTGATCAAGTGCCAACCGTCCGCACGCTGGGTGATCAGGTAGCCGTTTACGCCTTTGGGTTCTGACATCTAATTAGCAATCTCGTAAGCTGATTCAAGGGTGCAATGATAGCCGCAAATACCCCGCCGTTGCCCAAGTAATTCCAGCCCGGTGCCAGGCTTGGAAAAGCGTGCTACAAAGGATCAGGCCCTTTGGAAAATCAACACTTGAGCGCCGGCCAGCCTGCCGGTTGAAAGATCAGCGGAACTTACGCCGACATTTTTTCTCTATGATGACATCGCGGCGCCAGCAGGACCCATTGTAAGGTGACTGCGGCCTGATTAGACTGCGCCGAATTCCGTACGCACAGCCCTTTGTAAGGACTCATATGATCAAGAAATGCTTGTTCCCGGCAGCCGGTTACGGCACTCGCTTCCTGCCAGCGACCAAAGCCATGCCCAAAGAGATGCTGCCGGTGGTGAACAAGCCACTGATTCAGTACGGCGTCGAAGAGGCACTGGATGCCGGCTTGAATGAAATCTCCATCGTGACCGGCCGCGGTAAGCGCGCACTGGAAGACCACTTCGACATCAGCTATGAGTTGGAAAACCAGATCAAGGGCACCGACAAGGAAAAATACCTGGTTGGTATTCGCAAGCTGCTCGACGAGTGCTCGTTCTCCTACACCCGTCAGACCCAGATGAAAGGCCTCGGCCACGCCATCCTCACCGGTCGCCCGCTGATCGGTGACGAACCGTTTGCCGTGGTACTGGCCGATGACCTGTGCGTAAACCTGGAAGGCGACGGCGTGCTGACCCAGATGGTCAAGCTCTACCAGAAATACCGCTGCACCATCGTCGCCGTAATGGAAGTCAACCCGGCGGAAACCAACAAGTACGGCGTGATCGCCGGCGACGACATTGGTGATGGCCTGATCCGCGTGCGTGACATGGTCGAGAAGCCAGCGCCGGAAGATGCACCGTCGAACCTGGCGATCATCGGCCGCTACATCCTGACCCCGGACATCTTCAAGCTGATCGAAGAAACCGAGCCAGGCAAGGGCGGCGAGATCCAGATCACCGACGCCCTGCTCAAGCAGGCCAAAGATGGTTGCGTGATTGCCTACAAGTTCAAGGGCCAGCGTTTCGACTGCGGCGGCGCTGAAGGCTACATCGAGGCGACCAACTTCTGCTACGAGCACTTCTACAAGACTGGCAAGGCGTACTGATTTCACGCTTGCCGATCTGTTTCAACTGAAAGCCACCTTCGGGTGGCTTTTTCGTTTTTCAGCCCCATGTAAGTCAGTATGCTGGTGTCCTGCCGAGGAGAATGAAATGGCCTATGATTTTGACCTGTATGTAATTGGCGCCGGTTCCGGCGGTGTTCGCGCGGCGCGCTTTGCCGCAGGTTTTGGCGCCAAGGTGGCCGTGGCGGAAAGCCGCTACCTGGGCGGTACCTGTGTGAATGTCGGCTGCGTGCCGAAGAAGCTATTGGTGTACGGCGCACATTTTGCCGAGGACTTCGAACAGGCCAGCGGTTTTGGCTGGTCGTTGGGTGAGGCGAACTTTGACTGGGCGACCCTGATCGCCAACAAAGACCGGGAGATCAACCGTCTCAACGGTATCTATCGCAACCTGCTGGTCAACAGCGGTGTGACCCTGCACGAAGGGCATGCGCGCCTGGTGGATCCACACCAGGTGGAAATCAATGGCGAGCGCTTCACCGCCAAGCATGTCCTGATCGCCACGGGCGGCTGGCCGCAAATCCCCGACATTCCAGGCCGCGAACATGCCATTGGCTCCAACGAAGCGTTCTTTCTCAAAGAGCTGCCAAAGCGCGTACTGGTGGTAGGCGGTGGCTATATCGCCGTTGAGTTCGCGGGCATTTTCCATGGTTTGGGCGCGCAGACGTCGTTGCTGTATCGCGGTGACCTGTTCCTGCGCGGCTTCGATGGTTCGGTGCGCAAGCACTTGCAGGAAGAGCTGACCAAGCGCGGCCTGGACCTGCAGTTCAATGCCGACATCGAGCGCATCGACAAGCAAACCGATGGCAGTCTCAAGGCCACCTTGAAAGACGGTCGGGTGCTGGAAGCCGACTGCGTGTTCTACGCCACCGGCCGGCGCCCGATGCTGGACAACCTGGGCCTGGAAAATACCGGCGTCACCCTCGATGAGCGTGGCTTCGTCAGCGTGGACGAGCTGTATCAAACCAGCGAGCCGTCGATCCTGGCCATTGGCGATGTGATCGGCCGTGTCCAATTGACCCCGGTCGCCCTGGCCGAAGGCATGGCGGTGGCGCGTCGCCTGTTCAAGCCCGAGCAGTACCGTCCGGTGGATTACGCGATGATTCCGACGGCGGTGTTCAGCCTGCCGAATATCGGTACGGTGGGCCTTACGGAAGAGGAGGCGAAGAAGAACGGCCATAAGGTGCAGATCTTCGAGAGCCGTTTCCGGCCGATGAAGCTGACCCTGACGGACTGTCAGGAAAAGACCCTGATGAAGCTGGTGGTCGATGCCG
This sequence comes from Pseudomonas sp. 34 E 7, assembly GCF_900005715.1. Taxonomy (NCBI): domain Bacteria; kingdom Pseudomonadati; phylum Pseudomonadota; class Gammaproteobacteria; order Pseudomonadales; family Pseudomonadaceae; genus Pseudomonas; species Pseudomonas sp. 34 E 7. The sequence continues at coordinate 50,000 of NZ_CVTX01000150.1, read as the reverse complement.
ACACCGACAAAGTGCTCGGCTGCCACATGGTCGGGCCCGATGCCGGCGAAATCGTGCAGGGCCTGGCGATCGCGCTCAAGGCCGGCGCGACCAAACAGCATTTCGACGAGACCATTGGCGTGCACCCGACGTCGGCGGAAGAGTTCGTCACCATGCGCACGCCTGTGGCGGACTGATCAGGTTTCGCCGGTTGCCTCTGGCGTCTTTGCAACGACGGCGGCCAGACGCAACGCCTCAATACTGGCCTGGGCCTTGAGAAGGTCCAGCTCCAGCGCCTTGTTGGCCTGCTGATGCTCAGTCAGCGCTGCATGGCGTGACTGGCTTTCCAGCAGCGCCACCCGCAGGCGCTCCTGAAGCAGTGTGCGCTCGCTGTCGACCTGGCTGATCTTCTCGTTCAGCTCGAGCTGCAAGGCCTGGTCTTTGCGCCGTTGCTCCTGCAATGCGTTCAGCTCCTTCGCGGTCACCCGGTGTTCGATCAACAAGCGTTCGTTGTCTCGATGCAATTGGGTGATTTCGTCCTGACGCACCAGCGCACTCTGCTGGGCCTGGCGCAGCTCGGCTTGTACCTGCTGCAACTGGCCTTCATGACGGCGCTGCTCCTGTTCACGCTGCTCCTTGACCGCATTGCGGTAATGCTCAAGGGCATCGCGGGCGTGCAGGTGCTTGTCTTCCAGTGAGCGAATCTGCTCGTCCTTGTCCTTGAGCCTCAGTTCGTAATCGCTGCACGCCTGGCTGAGCCCGGCGTTGCGCGTTTGCTCGGTCTGCAGGCTGGTGCCGGCGGTTTGCAGGGCGGCGCTTTCCTCGGCGAGGGCGGCGGCCTGGATGTCGAACTGCTGTTGCAGCTGATCATGGGCTCCTTGCAACGTTTCAAGCTGAGTGAGCAGGGCGCTTTTGTGCTGCTCAAACTGCGCCAGGGCGAGGTCGATGGGCTCTTGGGCCTTCTCTTTCAGGCGCTGGGCGAGCCGTGCCACCAATTCGCCAAGCTCCTCATCAATGGGGGCTTCGGTGATGGTCTGGCGGGTCTCGCTTTCGTCCAACTCCTTGAGGTAGCGGTGAATGGTGGTTTTCGAGCCGGTATTGCCCATTTCGATGCGCACGGCGTCGATGCTGGGGTTTTCGCCACGGGCGAGGATCGCCAGGCGTGCCGTCTGAACGACTGCTTTGTTTATGCCACCACGAGCCATGGGGTCTCCGTCGATTTCGTACTGTGGTACAGGGTATGTATTTACATACTATATCACAGCTAAAAACTGCTTTAAATTCATGATTTAACAGATGGGATATTGGCGTATTATCCCGTGTCATCAGCATTTTTAGCGTCGAACCAGGCGTTCGCAGTACGAATAGGCCCTGCCATGAGTGATCTTGATCGTTACCTCAACGCCGCGACCCGTGACAACACGCGCCGTAGCTATCGCGCGGCCATTGAGCATTTCGAGGTCAGTTGGGGTGGCTTCCTGCCCGCCACCAGCGACAGCGTGGCGCGCTACCTGGTTGCGCACGCGGGCGTGCTGGCCGTCAACACGCTGAAGTTGCGGCTCTCAGCACTGGCGCAGTGGCACACCAGCCAGGGGTTTGCCGATCCGACCAAGGCGCCGGTGGTGCGCAAGGTACTCAAGGGTATCCGCGCCGTGCACCCTGCGCGGGAGCGGCAGGCCGAGCCGTTGCAGCTCAAGCACCTGGAGCAGGTGGTGGCGTCGCTTGAGCGTGAAGCCAGCGAAGCCCGTGACAAGCAGGACCGGCCTGGGTGGCTGCGCGCCAAACGCGACACGGCGCTGATCCTGCTGGGGTTCTGGCGTGGCTTTCGCAGCGATGAGCTCTGTCGCTTGAGTGTCGAGCATGTCCAGGCGGTGCCGGGAGCCGGCATCAGCCTGTACTTGCCGCGCAGCAAAAGTGACCGCGACAACCTCGGCAAGACCTACCACACACCCGCACTGCTGCGCCTGTGCCCGGTACAGGCCTACAGCGAATGGCTCAGCGCCTCGGCACTGGTGCGCGGCCCGGTGTTTCGCGGGATCGATCGCTGGGGCAACCTGGGGGAGGAGGGGCTGCACCCCAACAGCGTGATTCCACTGCTGCGCCAGGCGCTTGCGCGCGCGGGCATCCCGGCCGAGCAGTACACCAGCCATTCCCTGCGACGCGGCTTCGCGACCTGGGCTCATCGCAGCGGCTGGGACCTGAAGTCGTTGATGAGTTACGTCGGCTGGAACGACATGAAATCGGCCATGCGCTATGTTGAAGCGACGCCTTTTCTCGGCATGACGCTGGCGACCCAGCCGCTGCTATGAGATTTCTTCTATTAATACAGTCATCTGATAGAGAAACCCAATCGTCAGCATCAGGTTTGCCAATGAGCCATCGTCACAGAGAGTGGGTAGGATTCACCCCATCAACTTGTTAAGCCCTTCTACAAACCCTGACGGAGAGTCAACGATGCCTATCATCAACAGCCAAGTAAAACCGTTCAAAGCCACCGCGTTCAAAAACGGCAGCTTCCTCGATGTGACCGACGCTGACCTGAAAGGCAAGTGGTCTGTGGTGTTCTTCTACCCAGCCGACTTCACCTTCGTTTGCCCAACCGAGCTGGAAGACCTGGCTGACAACTACGCCGAATTCCAGAAACTGGGCGTAGAAATCTACAGCGTGTCCACCGACACCCACTTTGCCCACGCTGCCTGGCACAACACTTCGCCAGCCATCGGCAAGATCCAGTACACCATGATCGGCGACCCGACCCTGACCATCTCGCGCAACTTCGACGTGCTGATCGAAGAAGCCGGTCTGGCGGACCGCGGTACGTTCGTGATCAACCCGGAAGGCCAGATCAAGATCGTTGAACTGAACGACGGCGGTGTTGGTCGTGACGCGTCCGAGCTGCTGCGCAAGATCAAGGCAGCCCAGTACGTTGCTGCCCACCCTGGCGAAGTGTGCCCAGCCAAGTGGAAAGAAGGCGAGGCCACCCTGGCACCGTCCCTGGACCTGGTCGGCAAGATCTAAGTCTGTGAAGTCTCAAGGGCGGGTATCCGCACCTACCCAGTAAGCTGCAACCGCCCTCAAAAACGCCCGGGCGAGATTCGCTCGGGCGTTTTTTTTACCCAGAATTAAAGGAAATCGCCCGTATGTTGGACGCCAATCTTAAAGCTCAGTTGAAGTCATACCTGGAGCGGGTTACCCAGCCGATCGAGATCGTCGCCTCCCTCGATGACGGCGCGAAATCCCAGGAAATGCTCGCTCTTTTGCAGGACGTAGCCAGCCTCTCCACGCTGATTACCCTGCACAGCGATGGCAATGATGCGCGCAAGCCGTCGTTCTCCATCAACCGCCCGGGTGCCGAGATCAGCCTGCGTTTCGCCGGCATCCCCATGGGCCATGAATTCACGTCCCTGGTGCTGGCCCTGCTGCAAGTCGGTGGCCACCCATCCAAGGCCAGTGTCGAAGTGATTGAACAGATCCGTGCCTTGAAAGGCGAGTTCAGCTTCGAGACTTACTTTTCGCTGTCGTGCCAGAACTGCCCGGACGTGGTCCAGGCGCTGAACCTGATGGCCGTGCTCAACCCCAGCATCCGCCACGTAGCCATCGACGGCGCGCTGTTCCAGGCTGAAGTCGATGAGCGCCAGATCATGGCGGTGCCCAGTGTCTACCTCAACGGTGTGAACTTCGGCCAGGGCCGCATGGGCCTGGAGGAAATCCTCGCCAAGCTCGACACCAGCGGTATCGAAAAGGCCGCCGAGAAAATCAGCGCCAAGGATGCCTTTGATGTATTGGTCGTCGGCGGTGGCCCGGCCGGTTCATCGGCTGCGATCTACGCTGCCCGCAAAGGCATTCGTACGGGTGTGGCCGCCGAGCGTTTTGGTGGTCAGGTACTGGACACCATGTCCATCGAGAACTTTATCTCGGTACAGGAAACCGAAGGCCCGAAACTGGCCGGTGCCCTGGAAGCCCATGTACGCCAGTACGACGTCGACATCATGAACCTGCAGCGTGCCAGCAGCCTGGTGCCGGCGAAAAACGCCGGTGAGTTGCACGAAATCCGCTTCGAAAGCGGTGCGACGCTCAAGTCCAAAACCGTGATCCTGGCCACTGGTGCGCGCTGGCGTGAAATGGGCGTGCCGGGCGAGCAGCAATACAAGGCCAAGGGCGTGTGCTTCTGCCCGCATTGCGATGGCCCGCTGTTCAAGGGCAAGCGCGTAGCGGTGATTGGTGGCGGTAACTCAGGCGTCGAAGCCGCCATCGACCTGGCCGGTATTGTCAGCCATGTCACGTTGCTGGAGTTCGACAGCAAGCTGCGCGCCGACGCTGTGTTGCAGCGCAAGCTGTACAGCCTGCCGAACGTCGACGTAATCACCAGCGCATTGACCAGTGAAGTCAAAGGCGATGGTCAGAAAGTCACCGGTCTTGCCTACAAGGATCGCGACAGCGGCGAGTTCAAGACCCTCGACCTGGAAGGCATCTTTGTGCAAATCGGTCTGTTGCCCAACACCGACTGGCTCAAAGGCACTGTGGAACTGACGCCTCGCGGCGAGATCATCGTCGATGCACGTGGCGAGACCTCATTGCCGGGTGTATTTGCCGCCGGTGACGTGACGACTGTGCCGTACAAGCAGATCGTGATTGCCGTGGGCGAGGGCGCCAAGGCTTCCCTGAGTGCGTTCGACCACCTGATCCGCACGTCCGCCCCTGCGTAAAATCCGAAGCGCAAATAAAAAACCCCATGAGTGATCATGGGGTTTTCTCGTTCTCGTTCCCACGCTCCGCGTGGGAATGCCTACCGTGACGCTCTGCGTCACACGGCGTTACATCGGTGCTGGCTGAATGATTTCAACCCAGTACGCATCCGGGTCCTTGATAAAGGCCAGGCTTTTCATGCGGCCATCGCTCAGGCGCTTCTGGAAATCGCAGCCCAGGGCTTCGAAGCGTTCGCACGCCGCAACGATGTCCGGCACCGAGATGCAAATGTGGCCAAACCCACGAGGGTCGGTGTTGCCGTTGTGGTAGGCGAAATCGGCATCGTTTTCGGTGCCGTGGTTGTGGGTCAGTTCCAGAATGCCAGGGATCGACTTCATCCACTGGGTGCGCTCAGCCGCGTCAGCCGGGATCTGGGCTTTGTCCACCAGGGCGAGGAAATACAGGCTGAATTCGGCTTCCGGGAAATCGCGTTTTTCAACCAGGGAAAAACCCAGTACGCGGGTGTAGAAATCCAGCGACTTGGTGATGTCCTTGACCCGCAGCATGGTGTGGTTGAACACGAAGTTCGCGGTGGCGGTATCAGGTTGGGCAGTAACGCCGGGGAAAGTGTTCAGTTCGTGCAGGCTCATGGGCCCTCCAGAAAAAAATGGGGCAATGCGGTCCCTTGGCTTGCGGCAAGCATCCGTGCAGATGGGCCATGATACGCAAGGCTTGCCGGTCACGCCAAATGAAAAAGCTGACGCAACCCTTGCGAGCTGTGGGTCCGGGGCCGCAAACTTTGGCGCTGGAACCCTGGATGCTTTTTGCAATGATCGAGTTTCGTAAACCGCTGTTGAGTACCGTGTGTCTACTGCTGGCGAGCCCGCTCGTATGGGCGACCGACCCCGAGATCCATTGGCCTAGCGGTTGGCAGGTGGAGGAAGTTGAACCCGACGCCGCCGGAAAGAGCCAGGCCGTGACGCGTCAACGTGCGATCAAGAATGACGAAAATGGCCAGACCTTGATGGTGATGGAGTTGACCGGTACGCCAATTGAGGCCGGGCACCAAGTCAATCTTCAAGGCGTGTTGCTGGAGATGCGCAAGTCCATTCAAAAAGATTTTGCCCAGGGTGGTTATCAAAGCGTGTGCACCAAAATGCACGCCGCTACATTGAGCCGCCTTGATGCGCTGGAAACTACCTGTGTGATTACCGAGAACGGTCGGCATGTGCTATCGCAGACACTAGTGGGCGCGGTGGATAAGGAAAAGGCCTACGTGTTTTCATATGCGGGCCAGGCGCAAGCGTATGAGGCCAGTCAGGATGAAGTCAATTCAGTACGTGACAGCCTGAAACTTTGAATGGGTGTATGCGAAAGAAAGTGAACTTTAATTTAAGTTCGCTTGCGAACCTGAAAACGAAAAAGCCCCGCGTGAGCGGGGCTTTCTATTAGTGCATGTTAATCAACCGCGAAGCCAGGAATCTACAGTGGCAGCGCCGTGCTCTTCTTTCCAGGCTTTCAGGCCGCGATGGTTGCCGCCTTTGGTCTCGATCAGCTCACCGGTGTGCGGGTTCTGATAGACCTTGACCACGCGGGCGCGGCGCTGTTTCGGTGCGGCCGCAGGCGTGGCGCCGCGCTTGGCCGGGTTTGGATCAAGGATGGAGATCACATCGCGCAGGCTCTTGTCGTAGCTGCCCATCAGTTTTTTAAGTTTTTCTTCAAATTCGATTTCTTTCTTCAGCCCGGCGTCGTTCTTCAGGGATTCCAGCTGGGCAAGCTGCTCTTGAAGGGCTTTTTCTGCTGCGCGAAATTCGGCGAGTCTGGACAAAATCTGTACTCCAATAGTGTAGTTAGCTGATATCTACTGCGAAGAAAGCCTTAAGCCAAGAGGGTTAAGCTAACTCAAACGAAAACACCTGACTGTGAGTGTATCGCCGGCAAGAAAAATTGTAGTAGTTAATCCACTTCGAGTAAATCATGTCTTTTGTCTAAATAACGTGCTGGCCGTGAAGGCAGTCGGTGACTGTTCACTGACGGGTCACCGACTTAATGAATTCATCGCCGGGTAATGGACGCCCGAACAGGTAGCCTTGCAGGAAGTCCACGCCTTTTGCGACGAGGTAATCACACTGTTGCGCTGTTTCCACACCCTCAGCCACGATGCCCAGGTCGAGTTTGACGGACAGTTCGATGATGCTGTCCAGAATATGCCGTGAGAGGGCATCCGCACCGATCATGGCGACAAAGCTTTGATCGATCTTCAAGTAGTCCACATTGAAGTGACGCAAGTAGCCCAGGCTGGAATGCCCGGTGCCGAAGTCATCTATGGCGATCATCACGCCCAACTGGTGCAGCGCGTCGAACAAGCGCCGTGTGATGTCGGTGGGCTCGATCAACTCACGCTCGGTCAGTTCCAGTACCAGGGTTATCTGGCCGGGCGGGAAGGCCGCAAGGAACGCTCGGCAGTCGTCCACCAGCGCCAGGTCCTGGCAATGACGCGCGGTGATGTTCACGCCGATATGAAACCCCGGGCTGAAGCGCTCGGCGTGCGGCGCCAGTTGCGCGGCCGTCTGGCGCAGCAGGGCGCGTGTCATGGGCACGATCAGCCCGGAGTGCTCGGCCAGGGGAATGAACAGGTCCGGTCGCACCAGGCCTTCCTTTGGGTGTTGCCAGCGCATCAGCACCTCGCAACCGGCCCATTGGCGTGTGTCGCCGCGCACCACCGGTTGAAAATACGGGATGAACTCATCGGCGCCCATAGCACGTTGCAACTCGTGGGTAGGCGCCGAAGAGCGCTTTTGCAGCCAATGGGCAAGGAGGCCGGCCAGCACACCAAAAAACACCACCAGGCTGAACACGGCCGGATAGCGCGCCTGCATGTAACGCCAGACCTCGCCCTCGGGCATGCCCGCGTCGACGCTGTATTGATAGCGGTTGGAGGCCAGGAAGTGAGGGGCTATGGCAAACTTCGGCGGCGCGTCGGTATGGACCTTGCCGTCGGCGTCCAGCCAGTTGGGGCCCACCTTTAACACCAGGGAGGCGTAGCGGCTGATCAGGCGCAGGGCATTGGTGAGGTGGTAACCGTCAATCGAGGCAAACGCGCCTCGATCACCGTCGACCAACCGGTACACCAGCAGTGCGGTATCCGGCGTGACGGGGTTGCCGTTCATCAACCACAAACGCCCGCCGACGTAGTCGTCCGGGTTGACCGGCGAGTTATGCCGGCTGCCGAACAATGAACTGCAATAAATCTTTTTCTGCCAGGACAAGGTGGTAGCGCGCACGAACGGCCGGCGGGTGACCTGTTCACGCAGTGCCAGCGTTGCCGCGTTGTCACACGGCAAGCCGGCCAGCGGCAACAGGTCCTGGGCGGCGAGGGCGGTGTTGTCGAGCATCAAGTCGAACTGACGCACCGCTTCCCTGGCCGTTTGCGCAGTGCTTTGTTCAAGCGTGCGCTCGGCTTGCCAATAAAGAATCACGACCCCCAATAAAACGGGGAGCAGGCCGCAGACGATGCTCAGGCAATAACGGGCAACTCGGCTTCGTGGGCCTTGGGATGTAAAGGGCATAGAGGAGCGGCCGTGCAAAAAAAAGAAGGGGACAATGCCGATGATAGATGGCATTCACACAAGTCGCTCAGCAAAACGTAACAGCGTCTGCCCGGGTGACAAAGCCCTTGCGCGCGGCAAGGCAATGGGGATTTGATAAGCGTACGGGCAAATAGAGCGCGGACAAAAAGTGTTACGCTGTGTAGAATCGATTTACGCATACAAGAATATGGACTTGCGCTCACGCAAGCCTCGCCGTCAGAGACTGATGACACCATGAAGCAACTCGGTTCTCCCCTGATTTTTGGTGACTTCCTCGCCCGCAGTGTGCGAGGCCTTTCCTGTGCGCCCCCCGCCGACCTCATCCTTGCCGGTAAATAACCAGTTGTTAATCCAAGCATGATGAGGCACCCGACATGACCGACCAATACGAAAACCCGATGGGCCTGATGGGCTTTGAATTCATTGAGTTCGCATCGCCGACCCCGGGCATCCTGGAGCCGATCTTCGAGATCATGGGCTTCACCAAGGTGGCGACCCACCGTTCCAAGGACGTGCAGCTGTTTCGCCAGGGCGAGATCAACCTGATCCTCAATAACGAGCCCAACAGTCTGGCCTCCTACTTCGCCGCCGAACACGGCCCGTCGGTGTGCGGCATGGCGTTTCGGGTGAAGAACTCGCAGCAGGCCTACCAGCGCGCCCTCGAACTGGGGGCCCAGCCGATTCATATCGAAACCGGTCCGATGGAGCTGAACCTGCCGGCGATCAAAGGCATCGGCGGTGCGCCGCTGTACCTGATCGACCGGTTTGGCGAGGGCAGCTCGATCTATGACATCGACTTCGTCTACCTCGAAGGCGTAGACCGCAACCCGCAAGGCGCCGGCCTCAAGGTCATCGATCACCTGACCCACAACGTCTATCGTGGCCGCATGGTCTACTGGGCCAATTTCTACGAAAAACTGTTCAACTTCCGTGAAGCGCGCTACTTCGACATCAAGGGTGAGTACACCGGCCTGACGTCCAAGGCCATGAGCGCGCCGGATGGCATGATCCGCATCCCGTTGAACGAAGAATCGTCCAAGGGCGCAGGCCAGATCGAAGAGTTCCTGATGCAGTTCAACGGCGAGGGCATCCAGCACGTGGCGTTTCTCACCGATGACCTGGTCTCGACCTGGGACGCGTTGAAGAAGATCGGCATGCGCTTCATGACCGCGCCGCCGGACACTTACTACGAAATGCTCGAAGGCCGCCTGCCCAACCACGGCGAACCGGTGGACCAGCTGCAGGCCCGCGGCATTTTGCTGGACGGCTCGTCGATCGAAGGCGACAAGCGCCTGTTGCTGCAGATTTTCTCGGAAACTCTGATGGGCCCGGTGTTCTTCGAGTTCATCCAGCGCAAAGGCGACGATGGGTTCGGCGAAGGCAACTTCAAGGCGTTGTTCGAGTCGATCGAGCGCGATCAGGTGCGTCGCGGTGTGTTGACCGCCGACTAGGCAAAAAATAAAGCCCGGCTTCGGCCGGGCTTTATTTTGCCTGGGATTCAGGCTCTGCGCTGACGCACCAGGTGCTTGAAACCTTCATACATCAGCACCATCACCGCCAGCCAGATCGGGATATAGGTCAGCCATTGCCCGCCCTTGATGCCTTCACCCAGCAGTAGCGCTACGGCGAGCAACAACACCGGCTCCACATAACTGAGCAGGCCGAACAGGCTGAAGGCCAGCAATCGGCTGGCGATGATGTAGCTCACCAGCGCCGAAGCACTGATCAAGCCCAGCATGGGAATCAACGCGTACAACTTCGGCTGCGCATCCAGTACCGCGAAACCCTGCTCGCCGCTTTGTACAAACCACCAGGCCACCGGCAACATCAGCGCCATGTCCAGCCACAGGCCGCCCAGATGGTCGGTGCCCAGGTACTTGCGCACCACGAAGTACACCGGGTAACCGATGATCACCACCAGCGTTGCCCAGGAAAACCCGCCAGCCTGATACAACTCGTTGAGCACGCCCAGCGTGGCAAACACCACGGCGATCTGCTGCAAGCGCGACAACTGCTCGCCGTAGACCAGCCGTCCGGTCAGTACCATGGTCAGCGGCAACAGGAAATACCCCACCGACACGTCCAGGCTGCGCCCATTGAGCGGCGCCCACATGAACAGCCATAACTGCACGCCGAGCAGCGCGGAGGACCCCAGCACGCCGCCGATCAAGCGCGGCCTGGTTGCCAACATGCGCAGCAACTCCCACGCCCGTCGCCATTCGCCGCTGACCACCATGAAGACGGTCATGCAGGGCACGGTCAGCAACATGCGCCAGCCGAAAATTTCCAGGCCACTCAGGGGGGTGAGCAGCGACGTAAAGTAATACATCACGGCAAACAACACCGAGGCCGATACCGATAACACAACACCTTTAGACACGCAGTCCTCGCGAAAGCCGATTTGAGATAAACAGGAAGAATCGAGAGGCAGATTATGGTGCTTTTGGTGGCTCAGGTGCGCTGATTTGGGGCAAAAGGCGGAAAAAGGTTGAAAATGGTCGTTTTACACGCTTGGGCTCAAGGGTTGTCTATGAGCGCACCGTACGACCCGAGACAAAGTGACTCACATCATTGAACCCCGGCGTGGACGAGTGCCCAGGGGTTACCAGCGAATCGATGAATGCTTCATCTTCCGCGCTGATCTTCACCTCAAGTGCGCCGGTATAGGCATCCCACTGCGCCTCGGTGCGCGGGCCGACAATCGTCGAGCTCACCGCTGCGCTATTGAGCACCCAGGCAATCGCAAACTCGACCATGCCCACGCCACGCCCCTGGGTGTATTGCTGGATCTGCTGGGCGATGCGCAGCGATTCGACGCGCCATTCGGTTTCCAGGATGCGTTTGTCCTGGCGTGCAGCGCGGCTGCCAGGCTCGGGTGTCAGGTCCGGCGCGTACTTGCCGCTGAGCACGCCCCGCGCCAGCGGGCTGTACGGCACCACCCCCAGGCCATAAGCGGCAGCGGCGGTGATCTGCTCGACTTCGGCCTGGCGATTGACGATGTTGTACAACGGCTGACTGATGATCGGCCGGTCAACGCCCAGGCGTTCGGCCACGCGTATAACCTCGGCAATACGCCAGCCGCGGTAGTTGGACAACCCCCAGTGGCGAACCTTGCCCTGGCGAATAAGGTCGCCGATCGCTGATACCGTGACCTCCAGCGGAGTGTCGGGGTCCTCGCGGTGCAGGTAGTAGATGTCCAGGTAGTCGGTGTCCAGGCGGCCCAGGCTGGCCTCCAGCGCGTTGAACATACGCTTGCGGCTCAGCCCGTTGCGGTTGGGCATGCCATCCGCCGGGCCCATCCCGACCTTGGACGCCACCACCCAGTCCTGTCGGTTGCGCGCGATGGCCTCGCCGACGATTTCCTCGGAGCGTCCGCCGGTGTAGACGTCGGCGGTGTCGATAAAGTTGATGCCTTGATCCCAGGCCTTATCGATGATGCGCAGCGAGTCTTCAGTGTTGGTCTGTTCGCCAAACATCATGGTGCCCAGCGTCAGGGCGCTGACCTTTAATCCGGACTGGCCCAATGTGCGGTAAATCATGCAGAGCTCCTCATGGCAGGCAAACGTGTGTCATGCAATACCAGACACGAGCGCTTTGGAACAAGCGCTGTGTGTGTTTTTTCATGCACTCAGCAGTGGCTGGCAGCGCTTCTGTAAAAACCGCTGCGGCATTTTCATCCGTTCCGAGACTGGCAGGCGGTGGGGACACTTCAGGTTGAACGGCGCCGGCTGACGGATGCTTCACAATCCAAATGTGGGAGGGGGCTTGCTCCCGATGGCGGCCTCTGGGCCGACCAGGATTTTGTGTCGATCCTGGCCCAAATGTGGGAGGGGGCTTGCTCCCGATGGCGGCCTCTGGGCCGACCAGGATGTTGGATCAGATCGAGTACATATCCGTTTCTGCGGTAACGGCCACTTAGGGTTCCGCCCTGACG